>JAMOQG010000045.1 GCA_027064135.1 Peptostreptococcaceae bacterium
TGAATTTCCTTCGTCCCATATTGCTCGGACTTCTCTGTCATCAAAAAAACGTATAGATATTTTTTCTTTACTCATAGTTTATTTTTTCCCTATACTTATTATGATTTGACAAACCTTAGCTTGCACACAACGGTTTGGCTATGCGTAGTGCGGGTTTTATTGCACTTCATTTCCAAATCGTTATGCCGTTTATTTTTACTCATTATTTTTATTTTTATCACTTTTGCCCGCATTGCTTATAGCCATTGTTGTGGGTAGTATTCTTTTCTCATATAGTTGTAGAATATCTTTTTCGTAAACATTTCCCCTAAATAATAAAATGCAACCTTATCATTAGGTGTTTCTTTCTTAGGGTTTATTATAATTTTTGTTTTATCTCGCGAAACAGATATTAACCCAATATTATTTTCAATTAATAGTTTTTCATCAACTCTATGAGTAAAATCAGATGACAATGCCAAAAATGATTTTTGAGCAAAATTTTTATATCTCATTGCTTGATAAAATCCACTTTTCCAATCTTTCAGTTTTGCTTCTATTGCATAAAATTCTGAAATAGTCGGTTTTAACTTATTTTTAACATAGAAATATTCAGAATTTTTTCCTTCAATTAATTCCATAGAAATATATTTTTCAATAATACTATGAATTTGCTTTTTAGAAAATCGAGTTACAAAATCGAATTCAGTTAATTTTTTATTCTTTCTATTTAATAAGGTTAAAGTGTGAAATAACAACTCAAAATTATTAAAGTAATATTCTCTTTTATTTATTTTCTTTGAAAATACAATATCTGCAATACCAATGCCCGTATTTAATTCCTCAACAGATAAAGATTGCTTAAATCTTTCCTTAAAGAATTCTTTTATTATGGGTATCATATCTTTTTCGTATCTAAACATTGCTATATTCCTATTTATTTAAACTTTCAAACACTCTTTTCCAATTTTGCAAATATGTATAATCGGAAGGCTTAAATACACTTGTCAATTTTTTATAATTTGCTATTGCTTTATTAATCCTATCAACAAAATAAGGTAACTTTTCATTTTTTGAAAAGGTTTTTAGATAATCAACCTCTTTGTGCAAATTTTCTAAAAAATGTAATTTATTATTTGGTGATTTAATAATATCAATATATGTTTTCCCAGAGCAATAATGACAATTACAATAACCTAATGTATCAAAGATTTGTTTTAATTTAATAGGTTTTTTTCTATCAATAGCGATTGTTCCCAATAATTCAGGGAAGTAATATCTTTCATACATATTATAAGCATCGTTAGTTTCTTTGTATAAATCTTCATAAAAACTTTCAAATCTTGCAGTACCAGTTGAAAAACCACTTATGCCGGCAGATATTAGACCTAATCCTACACCTGGACTTACTCTTCCTGCAATAACAGGTTTATTTGTATATTTTTGCAATGTTACTAAGGTTGTAATGTAATGAAACAAAGAAGTGGAATTCGTTTCGTTACTAATATTATCTACATATATTAAATAGCCGTCACAAGCTAATGATGAGAAAATATTTAAAAAGTCCTCTTTAAAAGTTTGATCTAACAAACTTTCACTATTTATGCATATACCCGCATACAAAGGGGTTTTCTCATAATAAGGTATTGAATTTTTATAATCAATACTTTCTTTTATTAGTTTGATGTCAAGGTCAAACCATTCTTCAACGGGATTACGTCTATGAGTTGCAGGGATATTTGTATTATGAACAAAATGAAAAGGAGTAAGCAATATGTCAGGCGATAAATTAAATTGTGCATCTATAACTTTTTTGACATATTCTTTTTTCTTTTGATTATCATTTAAATATGAAGGCGAAATAACATTAAAATTATTAGGGAAGTATGGTAATTCTTGCAATCCCTTTACATCTTGCTGTGCAGAATATGCAAGCCTAATTGTTGCAGGGTCAATAATTATATTAAAATTGCCTTTATGCAACATAGGCAGGATATTTTTTGTTTGTCTTAAATTTTTATAATTGATTGGGAATATTACATTTATTTCTTTTTTGTATCTGTTAGAGAAATTTTCAATTGCTGATTTTTCATTATAGATTCTAATGTAAGCTCTTATCGAAGTGTCAAATTTTTTAGTTGGGCTTGTTCCATTGATACTTATTATTGCTTCGCTTAATTCGACTACACTACTAAATCTCTTATATGGCTCTTTTTCTAATAATTTTAAGATAGTATTTTCAAGTTCGTTATTAATTAGTGGTTTCCACCTTCTCGGTGGAATTGGTTGTTCGTTTAATATCTTATGGAAAAGTTCAGGAATGTTAGAAGCGGAATAAGGTAATTGATTTGTAAGCATTTCATATAAGATCAATCCCAGAGTATATAAATCGCTTCTTTTGTCTATATGCTTACTGTCTTTAACTTGTTCTGGGGACATATATATGGGCGATCCCATAACTTCACCAGTGCTTGTAATTGAAGTATAATCAATAATTTTAGAAAGTCCATAATCCAAGATTTTGATTTCTTCTCCATTAATAATAATATTTTCAGGTTTCAAATCACGATGTATAATGCCTTTATCATCATCACTTCCTCTTACTGAATGAAGAGCATTGATGCCTTCTATGATTTTTAGGAATATTTTTATGGCTTCTTTTTCTGATATTGATTTTCCCGCTAAATATTTTTTTAAATTAAGTCCTTCCGCATATTCCATAACGAGAAAATATGAAGGAACGCCGGATATAGTTTCTTTAAAATCGTCCACATATTTAATAAGACTTGGGTGGGAAACAGATTTCATAATGTCTATTTCTCTTTTTATTCTGTTGTCCTCACCTTTTTTACGGTATTCTTTCAAAACATAATCTTCACGAAAGATTTTTATTGCATATATAATTCCATCTTTTTCAGCTTTATAAACTGAGCCAAATCCTCCACTATCAATGAATTCTGTAATTTGATAGCCATTTATTGTTGTTCCTCTTATATTCATTCCTCTTCCTTTTTTATATTACCCATAACATATGTGTATCATTAATTGTTGTTATTCCTCTTATTTGGAAGAATAACAACAATGGCATATATTTCTCTTTTATCATTTTTATAATTCCTCCGATTATTTTCAATAATTTCTTATTACTTTTTACAGTCAATATTCTTGCTAATCATCATTTCCAAAGAGCCTCCTCAAGTTCTTGAACACAGTG
>JAMOQG010000046.1 GCA_027064135.1 Peptostreptococcaceae bacterium
TGGATACTTAAAGGATATTTTGATGAAGAGAACAAAATTGAAAAAGATGAATTATTAAATAAAAAATGTAATTATCTTTTTATTAGTTTTTTAATATTATCAATTTTGTTACTAATTATTGGATTTTTATATAAATTGAATATGTTTATATTGTGTTTTTCTTTATTTGATGTATATTTATATTTTTTAATGTTATTATTAAATAATGCTAGGTTTTATAATTTTAGCAAATATAAGAAACAGAAAGAAATTAAAAAAGCAAATATTATTTTTATAATAATAATTATTTTTTTAACTACAAGTACAATGTACAAAATTAAAGAACCTGAAATATCATTTAATAATGATAAAATCATAGTTAGTGGATATTATAAAACTTATAGTAATATTGATGATGTTGTAAAAGTAGAATTGAAAGATGAATGGCAAACACCAGATGCTAATAGGGAAAATGATATTTACGTGAATTTTCCTATCTTTAAAGGGGAATTTACTATTTGTGATAATGTGAATATATATGAAAACATCAATATGGATAGCGATAACTATATTTATATTTATGAAAATAATAAGATTTCTATTATTAGCTTTAAAGATAATAACAAAACAAATGAATTATATGATAAAATTAGCAAGGAAATATTAGATAAATAACCGAAAGGAATATAATGAGTAAACGATTGATTTTAGCGGAAAAACCGTCTGTTGGTAAAGAAATTGCAAGAGTTTTAAAATGTCATAATAAAAACAATGGATATATTGAAGGAAAAGATTCTATTGTTACATGGGCTTTTGGACATCTTGTAACATTGGGTGATCCTGATATTTATAATGAAAAATATAAAAATTGGAGTTTAAACGATTTGCCAATTTTACCTGATAAACTTAAAACTAAAGTAATTGGAAAAACAAGCAAACAGTATAGTATTGTAAAAAAATTAATGTTAAGAAAAGATGTAAATGAAATTGTTATAGCAACAGATGCTGGACGTGAAGGCGAATTAGTTGCAAGATGGATTATTGAAAAAGTAAAAGTTAAAAAGCCAGTAAAAAGACTTTGGATTTCATCGGTTACTGATAAAGCTATAAGAGAAGGTTTTAATCATTTAAAACCTGGTTCACAATATGAAAATTTATTTAAATCTGCAACTGCAAGAGCAGAAAGCGATTGGTTAGTGGGAATTAATGGAACTCGCGCATTAACGACTAAACATAATGCTCAGTTAAGTCTAGGAAGAGTTCAAACGCCAACACTTTCATTAATTAATCAGAGAGAGGAATTAATAAAAAAATTTAAGCCTAAAAAATATTATGGAATAAAAATAAATGTAAAAGATATTGATGTCAGTTTTATATTTAAAAGTGAGCCGTCAAGAATTTTTGATGAAGAAAAAATAGATATGGTTATTTCAGAAATTAAAGGGAAAGATGCTATTGTTAATAATATTTCAAAAAAAAGCAAAAAAGAATATTCAAAGAAATTATATGATTTAACATCACTTCAAAGAGATGCATTTAATAAATATGGATATTCGCCAAAGATGACATTATCAATAATGCAAAGATTATATGAATCATATAAAGCTTTAACATATCCAAGAACAGATTCTAATTATTTAACTAATGATATTGTGCCTACTATAAAAGAAAGATTAAAAGCAATTCAGCCTGCTCAGTATAGAAAAGCTGCTTTTAATATTATGAAAAGTCCAATAAAAGCTAATAAAAACTTTGTAAATGACTCGAAAGTTTCGGATCATCATGCAATAATACCTACTGAACAAGTAGTAATGAATTCTGATTTAAGTATAGATGAAAGAAGAATATATGAAATGGTAGTTGGAAGGTTTTTAGAAGTTCTTATGCCTCCTTGCGAGTATGAGGAAACAGTATTAACATTAAAAATTGAAAAACATATTTTTGAAGCTAAATATAAAAATATTATTTCATTAGGCTATAGAAGTATTTATAATAGTGAAGAAAGTACTAAGAAAACATTTAATCAAATCAAAGGTAAAATATTGAATGTTACTAATGTTAAAAAAACAAATGGAGAAACAAAACCACCTGCATATTTTAATGAAGCAACTTTGCTTGATGCAATGGAGAATCCTTCAAAATATATTCATGATGATAAGAAAGAATTAAAAAACATTTTAACTGAATCTGGTGGACTCGGTACTGTAGCAACAAGAGCAGATATAATTGAAAAATTATATAATACTAAATATATGGAAAAAAAAGGTAAAGATATTAAACTTACTAAAAAGGGAAATCAAGTACTTGAATTAGTGCCATTTGAAATGAAAAGTCCACTTTTAACTGCAAAATGGGAAAAAGATCTTAGAAGAATTGAAAATGGAAAATTACAGAAAAAAGATTTTATTAAAGAAATGAAAGAATATGCAAAAATAGTTGTAAATGAAATAAAAAATGGTGAAAAAGAATTTCAACATGATAATTTAACAGGAAAGAAATGTCCGGAATGTGGTAAACCGTTAATGAGTGTTGATAATAAATATGGGAAAAGTCTTGTTTGTGTTGATAGAGAATGTGGCTATAGAGAAAGAATTTCAAAAGTAACTAATGCGAGATGTCCTGTTTGTCATAAGAAATTATCTCTTAGAGGCACTAAGGGAAATCAAATATTTACTTGCGCTTGTGGATATAAAGAAAGTATGACTGCTTTTGAAAAAAGAAAAAAAGAAAGAAATAGCAAAGGTGGCAAAAACGATTATAAGAATTATCTTAAAAAAGAAAATAAGAATAAAAAAAATGAAGTTATTGATATAGGTGAAAATCCATTTGCAAAAGCATTAGGTGGATTAAAAATTGATTAAAAATTTAAAGCAAGTATCTTTGTTGGACACTTGCTTTTTAGATAAGCATTATATCTTAATTAATTCATAATCAGCTGAACCAAGGCCTATTTCTTCACCATAATTTATTTGAACTTCGCCAAATGTATTAGGATGAACTGATTTAAAAACATCATTCAGACCATTATAAGCGGCATTTGCTAAATCAAGTGATGCCTTATCTATTGCTACAGGATCAGTACTTGCTAGTATGCCTATATCCGGAACTAATGTTTCGCTACTCCATGAAACGCAGTCACAATTTGGTGTGATATCAAGTACAAAGTTAATATAAAGAACTTCTTTGTCTTTTACTGAGGCATATGCGTATTCAGAAAGCCTTTCGTTAAATCCAGAAAGTTCGGTTTCCCAATCTAAAAAAATTGCATCATATTTACATACTGTCATGCATTCTCCGCATCCTACGCAAATATCTTGATTAATTAGTGCTTTTCCATCGATCATTTCAATTGCATCATGTGCACAATTATTAAAACATTCCATACAACCTATACATTTTTTTGGATTAACAGTTTGTTTAGTTGAATGTTGTTCTGCTTTTCCAATTGGAGGAGCACAACCCATTGCAAGATTTTTAATAGAGCCACCAAAACCAGCCATTTCGTGACCTTTAAAATGAGTTAAAACAACCATTTTATCAGCATTAACAATTCCAGAAGCAATATGACACTTTTCAAAATGTTTTTTATTTATTGTTATATCACAATAGTCTTTTCCATTTATACCATCAGCAATAATAACTGGTGCACCTGTAACTATAGGCACAAAGCCATGACTGTGTGCTACTTCAATATGAGTTGGCCCTATTTTCCTAGGACCAGAATATAGTACTGATGTATCTGTTAAAAATGGAATTCCTCCAGCTTGTTTAATAAGATCAACTATTGGTTTAGTAAAAATAGGACGAATAAAAGTATCTTTACCAACTTCGCCAAAATGGATTTTAATTGCTGTTAAATCACCTTCATTTATTAAATCACCATAATTTACTTTATTAAATAAATTTTTTAACTTATTTAATTTATTTGTATGCTTACTATTAGACTTTAAATCAACCATATAAACTTTTTTCATATAACCTCCTCATTTTATAATATTGTATCACAAATTAATGGGTTTATGAGAAAGAAAAATTGGATTAAATTTGGAGATTTAAAATTAGATTTGTAAAAAATGTTTAACTATTTTAAAGTATATAGTATAATAAAAAAAGGAGATGATTATATGAATGTTGAGCTAAATAAAAATTATAAAAAATTTATTTTAATGTTTATTTTTTCAATCCTTATTTTAAGTTTTATACAAATATATATTTTTTCATCTTTACCATTTAATCAATCGATTGGTAAAACGATATTTATATCATTTGTTGGAAGTTTATTTTTTTTAGTGGTATTTTATTTTATAACTAAGGAAGGAAATAAAATTGATTTTTCTAAAGAAAAAAAGTTTAATTATAATGATTTGATTAATAACTTACTTATTGGAATTTGCGTATGGGATGATGATGGAAAATTGTTAAAAATAAATAAAGAATTTACAGAAATAACGGGTTATGACATGAATGATATTAAAGATGTTAATGATTGGTTTTTAAAAGCATATCCTGATGAAAATTATAGAAATATAGTTAATGATTCTTGGACTGAAGCTTTAACAACGGATATTGCTATTAAAACTTTTAAAGTTAATTGTAAAGATGGATCCATAAAAGATTTGGAATTTAGAGCAACTTTTATTGCGAATAATAAAAGCATTGTTTCTTTTACGGATATTACAGAAAGTGTTAAAAGAAAGAATAAAACTATAAAAAAAGCTGATTATTTAAAAAGAGTTATTACTACAATACCAGAAATTGTTATTATATTAGATGAAGATGGATATTATTCAGATATTTGGTCTACAGGGCATAAAGGACTTATAAAATCAGATGATGAGTTAATCGGAAAAAATATAAGTGAAGTTTTGCCTAAAACTGTAGTAAATAATTATATGAGATATATAAAATTGGCAATTAAAACTAATGAAATTGTTGAATTTGATTATTTTTTAATGATTAATAATGTTAAAACATTTTTTAATGCTAGTATTGTTATGTTAGATTATCACAATAATAAAAACAATGTTTTGGTGGTTATAAGAGACATTACTGAAAGTGTTAATTCGAAGAACGAATTAAAAATGGCTAATCAAAAACTTGAATTGGCAATTGAAATAGCAGAGTTAGGAATTTGGGAATATGATTTAACAACAACTAAAAAAAATCATTCTGATAATCGCATTGGAATATTTGGATTAAGTAGTATTGATACTAGCAAAACTCATGATATGTGGGAAAAAAGAATTTATGATGATGATAAAGAAGAAGTAGTAACAGAACTGTCAGATTATTTAGAGGGTAAAATTCCTGCTTTTAAGAAAAAATATAGAGTAAAGAAAGATGATGGAAGCTATAAGTGGATTTACAATATAGGAAAAATTGTATCTAAAAATAGGAAAGGAAATCCAATTAAAATTATTGGTGTTCATTTTGATATTGATGAAACCATGAAAAATCAGAAAAAAATTGAATATTTGTCTTATAAAGATGGGTTAACTAGTGTTTATAATAGAAGATATTTTAACAATGAAATTGAAAGGTTAAGTAAGTCTAGAAAACTTCCAATTTCAATGATAATTGGCGATATGGATAGTTTAAAAAATATTAATGATACGTATGGTCATAAAGTCGGTGATAAATATTTATTGAAAATTGCTGAAATTTTAAATGAAATTACTAGAAAAGATGAAATTGTATCACGTATTGGTGGAGATGAATTTGCGATAATAATAACTGAAGCAAATAAAGAAGATGTTGAATTGTTATGCGAAAGAATAAAAAATAAAATAAATGAATTTAATGAAAAATGCTTATTACCAGAGAAATTATCTATATCCTTAGGTTTTGCGTCTAAAGTATTGATTGATGAAAATCTAAATGATATTTTTATAGAAGCTGATTTAGCAATGTATGAAGAGAAGAGATTAAAAAGAGAATTAAGAAATTAAAGAAAGGATTTATTATGGGAGTAATATTTTTTCTGCTTATTGTACTTATAATATTTGAAATTTATATTCGTGTTACTAAGCAAGATTTAAATCAACTAATAAAAAAATATATGAATCGTAAAACTATAATTTTAATTATAATTGTACTTGTACTTTTTCCAATTATTTTTATTATTGGAATTAAATTAAATATAATTAATTATTATCCTGATAATGTAAGAGAGAGGTATAATACTAATCCAGTTCAAAGAGAAAAAGGAATTGTATTAAACAATATGGAAATAAAAAATATCGTGTATAAACAATTAAATTTATCAGAAGAGGATAGTTTATCTTTTGATGATATTAATTCTATTACTGAAATTAAAGATCTTGAAACGAAAGATTTAAGCGAATTATCAAAATTTAACAATTTAAAGATACTCAGTATTAAGTGGAGTAGTGATAAGAATTTATTACCGCTGCAAAATCTTAGAAAATTAAAAAAATTAAGCTTTGATTATGAATCGAATATTGACAATATTGATCCGTTGAAGAATTTAAATGAACTTGAATATCTTAGTATTACAAGTAACAGATTAACAAATATTAGTGCTCTTGAAAATTTAATGAATTTAAAGGAACTTCATTTAAATTGTGATAATCTTAGAGATTTTTCTTCTATTGAAAAAATTATTAATCTTGAAAAACTTTATATAAATGGGGTTGAAATAAAAGATGTTAATGGCGAAAAATAATAATGATTACAAGATATTATAATATTGATGTTATAATATCTTGTTTTTTTTGTTGAATTTATGCTCATAAGATGATAATATTTACAAGATTGAGAAGAGAAGTGAGGTAGTTTTAAGATGAAATATTTAGCCGCCAATAGAGAAAATTATAAATCAAGAGGTGATGAAAGAAATATGGCAATAGTAGTTGATGGAATAATTGGGGTTGGAAAATCCACTGTAGCGAAATTTTTAAGTGAAGAACTAGGAATAAAATTATATCAAGAAATTTTAGATGATGCTGCTGAGTCATTAACTCAGAGAATGCTAGACAAATTTTATGGTGATCAGACAAGATGGAGTGCAATTATTCAAGTTATGTTTTTAAATCACAGATTTAAAGACTTAAAAAGAATTGAAAAAGAATTAGAAAATGGAATTCTAGATAGATCAATATATGGTGATGAAATATTTGCTAGAACTATTCATCAACGTGGTCAAATGTCTGAAGATGAATTGATTATTTATAGAGAACTTCTTTCAAATATGCTTGAGCATATTAAAGCACCTGAACTTTTAATATATTTAGATGTTACAGTTGATACTGCAATGAAAAGAATTAAGAAAAGAAGCAGATCGACTGAAGGAGACTTAATTCCAGAGGATTATTTAATTGATCTTCAAAATAATTATAATGAATGGTATGAAGAGTTTTCATTATGCCCAAAAATAAAGATTGATCTTAATCAAGAAGGCGAACTTAATGATGAGAAGAAAAAAATGATTTTGGATAAAATAAGACCATATATAACTGAAGTTAGTATAAATGAAAAAGCTTTATAAGAAAATAAAAAAAGCTAAATGAGATTATTATGCCTCATTTAGCTTTTTATATTATCTGATAAAATTTGTATATTTTTTTCTAAGTTTTTCAGGCGGTTCAATAGTGTTTTTTTCGTTTTCAATTAATTTTAAAGTATATACCATATTTCTTCCTAATGTAGTAAGAGTTTGTACTCTTTCTTTATCATCAAGTACTTCTCCAGGCTTTGTGCCATGAATTACATTATTGTTTTAAGAAAAGTATATCAAAATCAAATTTAAATAACAATATATGTTATAATAAAAAAAACGAATAAATAATTTATAATTAAAAAATAATGGAGGAATAATGGCAGATTTAAAATTTGAAATTGCTGAAAAAATTGGTGAAATTAATGAAAATGCAAAAGGTTGGAAAAAAGAATTTAATTTAGTAAGTTGGAATGATAGACCAGCAAAATATGATATTAGAGAGTGGTCACCAGATAATACAAAAATGGGAAAAGGACTGACTTTTACTAAGGAAGAAATAATAAAATTAAAGATATTATTAAATGAGATTGATTTATAAAGGGGATTATATTTGATTTGTGTAGAAACTAATGAGTTATTGATAAAACCTCTAAGTGGAGATGATATTAATTTATATTTAAAAAGTGAAAAATTACTTGAAAAAAAATTAGGATTAAATTATTCTAATGAAAAATTAAGTTATGAAATGAAGAAGATGCTAGCGGAAATTTCACAAATAATTGAATTCGAAAATGATTATTTGTGGGATACAAATTGGCTAATTATTTCAAAAAAAGAAAATATTATTATTGGTGGTTTTTTATTTAAAGGTTCACCAAATAAATATGGAGAAGTTGAAGTAGGATATAGTATAAATAAAAGCTTTAGAAATAAAGGATATATGAGAAATGCATTAATGGCTATGTTAAAATGGGCGTTTAGCAAAGATTATGTTACTAGTATAGTTGCTGAAACAAGAAAAGATAATATTGCTTCTCAAAAAGTATTAACAAAGGTTGGAATGAAAAAATATAGAACTACTAAGGAATATTTTTGGTATAAAATAAATAAAAAGAGATAATTTTATAATATTAAAGAAGCCGCATTTTGCGGCTTTTAGATATTTAGTTTTCAAAAAATTCATTTCTTAAAATGGAATAAATATAATAACTTTTATATACTCCATTTGATTTATAACCTTCTCTTATAATACCATCTTTTTGCATTCCCAATTTTTCGTAAAGATGAATTCCTGGCTTGTTATAATCAAATACATCAAGCCAAAATCTGTTAATAGATAAATTGTTAAATACATATTTCATTAATTCAAAAATTACTTCATAACCATAACCTTGATTTTTTAAATTGATAGCAATTCTTCTTAATTCAAAAACATCCGAGTTTTGATCATAATGTGATAAGAAAAATCCTATTTTTTCATTGTCAATTTTTTTTTCGATTATTAAAAGCAGTAATTCATTAGTTTCAATTTCATGATTATGTGATTCATAAGTTCCTTGAAAAATATAATCTTTATTCCCAATAGCTCTTTCGGTTTCCATAATAAAATTGATATCTTTTACAGTAGCATATCTAATATTTAAACGTTCAGTACTAAAAAAGTAATCCATAAATGCCTCCATTTCTATTACATTAAGTATATCATCTATAACATACATTTTTCAAATTATGATATAATAAATCAACGATATTGTATATTAGTATAAGAGGAGAACAAAATGAAAAAAATATTAATTCTTACCGCTTCAACAGGAGCGGGACATAATAGTGCTGCAAAATCATTAGAGGAAGAGTATATAAAAAATGGATATGAGACTTTAGTTTTTGATATTTTTAAAGATACTTCAGAAATAATAGATACAATAGTTGTAGACGGTTATAAAGTAATGGCGCAAGTCTTTCCCAAATTATATGGTGCTATGTATGAAATGAGTGATCGATCTTTTTTAAATAATAAAATATTTAGTAAAAGTTTGATAATTACTAGAAAAAGATTATTAAAAGCAATTCAAAAATTTAATCCTGATGTAATAATTTCAACGCATCCATTTGGAGTAGGTATTATTTCAACTCTAAAAAGAAAAGAGAAAATTGATGCAAAATTTATTTCCATTGTTACTGATTTTAAAGCTCATTATGCATATGTAACGTTATACGTTGATGCATATATTACTGGTAGTGAATATACTAAAGAAACATTAATTGAAAAAGGTGTAGATAAAAATAAAATATTTGCATATGGCATTCCAGTTAAAAATGAATTTTATAAGGAAGAAAAGAAAGATAATCTGAAAACTAATGTATTTAAGATACTTCTAATGGGAGGTAGTTTAGGTTCAAAAGGTATTTTGAAAGTTTTAAAGAAGTTAAATATTAACGATAAAATTAATGTTATTGCAGTATGTGGGAGTAATGAAAAACTTGAAAAATCAATAAAAAAAGAGTTTATGAAAGATATTCAAAATGGTTATTTAGAGGTAATTGGATTTTCAAGAGAAATACCGAAATTAATGGATGAATGTGATCTGATAATTACTAAACCCGGTGGACTTACAACTACAGAGGCGCTATCTAAACAAATTCCTATGATTATTCCGTTTGCATATCCTGGTCAAGAAATTGAAAACACAGAATTTTTAGTTAAAAGTGGTGTTGCTATGAAAAGTGATAAATATGATAATATTAATACGTTAATATCAATTCTTGCAGAGAATTATGGATATTATTCAAATATGAAAGAACAAATGAAAAATATTACAAGTGCATATTCAATTAAAAAAATTATTGAATTAAGTGAAATGCTATAACGAAAGATCCTTGCTAAACAAGGATCTTATTTTGTTAAAAATTGAATTCATCTGCTTTTGGGAATAATCCAAAAAGTCCTCCTGTATGAATAAATAAAATATTTTTTGAGTCTTTAAATCTATCTTTTTTTATCTCTTCATACATTCCTTTAAAACATTTACCTGTATATACAGGATCTAATATTATTCCTTCGCTTTTTGCAATTTTTTTAATAAATTCTAGCTCTGAAGATGTATTTAATGCATAACCTCTACCTACGTATCCATCAATAATTTCAATATCTTTTTTTGAAAATTCTTTTTTCACATCCATTAAATTCATCGATTCATGAATTATTTCTTCTATTTTCATTTTAAAATAATCTGAGTTATCAGATACATTAAATCCTATAATTTTTCGATTGTGATTATTAATTAAATTATTTAAAAATAATCCAGAATAAGTTCCGCCTGATCCAACTGTGCAAACAATAGTATCAAATATTATATTGTTTATTTTTTCATATTCAATAATTTCATCCATACAATTGTAGTATCCAAAATTACCTATACCGTTAGATGCACCAAGTGGAATTATATATGAATTAATTCCACTTTTTTCATATTCTTTTTTAATTTTTTTCATCTCATATTCTAAATTGTTTTGAAATTCATTTTCGTTTAAATATGTTATTTTTGCGTCTACTAACATATCAAGTAAATGATTCCCTTTTGGAGCAGGTACTGAATTACTTCTTAAAACAAGATGTGATTTCAAACCAAGTTTTGCTGCTACCATTGCTGTAGCTCGTGCATGGTTTGATTGAATGCCACCGCAAGTAATTAGTACTTCAGCGTTTTCTTTAATCGCTTGAAATACTGAATATTCAAGTTTTCTTATTTTATTTCCTGAAACTTCAACTCCTGTTAAATCATCTCGTTTAATAAAAATGTTTTGATTAAGTTTTTTTGATAAATTTTCAATTTTGCAAATAGGTGTTGGTAAAAATGCAAGATTAAGTTTCTCTGGTATTTTCATTTATTCCTCCTTTGATTTCTATTGTCATAAATATTATATATTTATATTACTTTAAATGCATTAAAAATGATATAATTCACTCTAAGAGGTGAACAATGAATAAAGAATTTAAGTACTATTTTTTAATGACTTTAGCAACAATTATGTGGGCTGGTGCGTTTATTGCGGGGAAGCTAGGTATTAATCAATTTAGCCCGGTTGTAATTACTTTTTTGAGATTATTATTTGCATCAATTATTATTTTCCCGATTATGATGTATAAATATAAAGAAAACTGGAAAATAAAAAAGGAAAATATTTTATTAGTTTTTAGTTTAGGTTTTATTGGTATGACAGGTTATCATTTATTATTTTTTAATGCATTAAAATATACAACAGCAAGTAATGCGGCAATAATTAATGCCTTTAATCCTTTGATAACAGCGGTTCTAGCTACAATAATATTGAAAGAGAGAATTTCATTTAAGAAAATATTCTTGATTCTTACAGCTTTTTTAGGCGTTTTACTTACAATTACAAATTGGAATTTAAAATCATTAATAGTAAGCGGATTAAATCGTGGAGATTTTTTAATGTTAATGGGGGCGACATGTTGGGCAATTTATTCAATTATTGTTAAAAAAGGTATTAATAGAATGGAACCTTTAAAATTAACAACATATACTTTTCTTTCTTGTGTAGTGATTGTAATGCCATTTGCTTTAAAAGAAATTATTTTAGATAATGCTTTAAATGTTACATTAAATGCATATTTAGCAGTTATATATATGGCAGTTTTTCCAACTGTAATGGGTTACACTATACAGCAATTTTGTATTAAAGAAATTGGTCCAAGTACAACAGCATTATTTATTAATTTAGTACCAGTATTTACTATAATAATGGCTTTGATATTTTTACATGAACAACTTTTTTTATTGAATATTGTTAGTGTTTCAATAATAATTATTTCAGTATTCATGTTTACGAAAATAGGGAAAAAAGAAAAAGTATAGCGAGGGAGATATTATGAAATATTATAAAAAACTTATTGGAGAAAGATTATATTTATCACCTGTGAATTTAGATGATATTGAAAAATATGCTGAGTGGCTAAATGACCTTGAAATTTCTTTATATTTAACTGGGACTTCCGAGGTATATACAAATGATAAAGAACGCGAAATACTTGAAAATTTATTGAAAAGCGATACGGATGTTTTATTTGCTATAATAAATAATGATGATAAATTAATCGGCAATTTAGGGTTACATCAAATTGATTATAAAAATAGAAAAGCGACTTTCGGAATATTTATTGGTGAAAAAGATTATTGGAATAACGGATTTGGAACTGAAGCAATTAATTTACTTTTAAATTATGGATTTTATTTTTTAAATCTTCATAATATTAATTTAGAAGTATATTCATATAATGAAAGAGCAATAAATTGTTATAAAAAAATTGGATTTAAAGAAATTGGAAGAAGAAGAGAATCAATAATATTAGGCGGTAAATTTTACGACGAAATTAGTATGGATATTCTTTCGAATGAAATAAAGAATGATTTTGACAGTATGATTGAAAATTTTCAAATAATTTAGAAATGAGGATAAAATGATTAAATTTTATATTGGAAAGAGTAAAACTGGAAAAAGTTTTAAAATGATGAATGAAATTGTAAATGCTGAAAATAAAAATTTAATCTATTTAGTGCCAGAACAATTCAATTTAGAAGCTGAGAAACAATTAATTAATAAAATGGAATTGGATGGACTTATTAATATTGATGTTTTAAGTTTTAGCAGACTTGTTAATAATGTTTTAAAAAGTGTTGGAAATATTAAAAAGATAGAGATTGATGATTTTGGTAAAATAATGGTTCTTCGGAAAGTTCTTGAAAAAAATAAAAATGATCTTGAATTTTATAAAAAAAGCGTTAATAAAAAAGGTTTAATTGATAAATTTAATTCGCTTTTTAAAATGATTAAAATAAATGGATTAAATGAAAATGATTTTAAAAATATTTTTGAAGGCGAAGCTTTAGATATTTCTATAAAGAAAAAATCAAACGATATAGTTAAAATTTATAGTGAATTTAATGAATTTTTAAGTAATGGATATTTTGATGAAGAAGATAAAATGAATTTTGTAATTGAGAAAATTGATGAAACGGGAATACTTAATAATGCATCAATTTGGATAGATGAATTTCATGGATTTAATGAATTACAGATGAAATTAATTGAAAAAATGATGTTAAATGCAAAAGATTTAACTATTTCATTAACATTAGATCCAGATTTTAACGATAATTATACATATAAAAATGTTAGAGATACTTATAAAAATTTACAAGAATTATTAAGTAATAATAATTTAAAATATGAAATTGTAACTTTTAAAGAAAAATTTAATTTAAATGAAGAAATTGCTTTTTTATCCGATAATATATTTAAATATCCTAATGAAGTTTATGGAAAAAAGAATAATAAAATTGCAGGTTTTATTGGTACAAATAGAGATGAAGAAATTGAATTAATTGCAATTAAAATAAAAGAGTTGATTAGAGAAAATAATTATTCGTGGAGAGATATTGCTGTAATAGCAACTGATCTTGACAGTTATAAAATTGCTGTTAAAAGTATTTTTAAAGAATATGGAATTCCATATTTTATTGATGAAAAAATTTCAATTATGAATAATAAAATTATTGAGTTTATAATTGCAACTCTCAAAATTTATCAGAATCATTTTAGATATGAAGATATATTTTCGATGGTTAAGACTGGTTTTACAAATATTGATAAGGATGAGAGTGAAATTCTTGAGAATTATGTGATTGAGAATGGAATAAATGGAAATTTATGGAAATCTAATTTTAAAAGAGGTAAAAGAAAATATAGTGAAGAAGAACTTGAATATATTAATAAAATAAGGGAAAAATTAATTTCACCTTTTTTAGATTTTTTTGATGATGTTGAAAAGAAAGAAATTAATGTATCTGATTTTACAATAAAATATTATAATTTTTTAAAAACATATGGATTAATAGATTCTTTGGAAAAATGGATAATAGAATTAAAAAACATTTCTGAACTTGAGAAAGTTAATGAAAACACTCAGATTTGGAATGTTATTATGAAGATCATTGAACAATTTGTTGAACTTTTTAATGATAAGAAGATTACATTAAAAGAATATATTAAAATATTATCAGAAGGAATTTCAGAATACGAAGTTGGAATTTTACCTTCTTTACAAGATGAAATTATTATTGGGAATATTAGTAGAACAAAAATTTCAGAAGTAAAAGTAATATTCATTGTTGGTGTTAATGATGGTTTACTTCCAATGAAAATTGAAAATAACGATATTTTTTCACAAGAAGAAAAAGAAATTATAAAAGATAAAGGATTAGATTTAAAAAATGATATTGAATATAAAATATCTGAAGAAAATTATTTGATTTATAGAATTTTCTCCAAGCCAAGTGAAGAACTGTTTATAAGTTATGCGTTAGCTGATAATGATGGTAAAAGTTTAAGAAAATCAATAATTATTGATAAAATAAAAAAAATATTTCCTGAAATTATATTTCAATCAAATTTATATTTTAGTAATCATATGGAAGAAAAATTTATAGTTACAAAGAAATCAACATTAAAATATTTAATTTATAATTTAAGGAATATGTTAGATGGGTATGAAATAAATGAGTTATGGTTTAAAGTTTATAAGTGGTATTATGAAAACCAAAAAGAAGATTTGAAATGGATTTTAAGTGCGCTTTTCCATGATAATAGTGTTGACACAATAGGCAAAGACTTTGCTGAAGAATTATTCAAGCTTCCATTAAAGGCTTCTGTAACAAAAATTGATACTTATGTTAAATGTCCTTTTAAACATTTTATTAAATATGGATTGAAACTTAATGAAATAAATTCTTTTGAAGTTGAACTACCGGATTTAGGTTTAATGTTTCATAAATCGCTTGAGGAGTTTGGTTATGAATTAGATAAAAATAAAATTACATGGAATGATTTAACTAAAGAAAAAAGTGACGAAATAATAACGGATATTATTGAAAAAATCACAAATGATTATTCTGATCAATTATTTAATGATAATTATAGAAATAAATATTATAAAAAGAAAATTTTAAGAGTTGCAAAAAAATCAATTTGGACATTACGTGACCACGTGATTAAAGGGGAGTTTATTCCTAAAGGATTTGAAATTGTATTTTCAGATGATAAAGAAGGATTAAAACCTATTATAGTTGATTTGAAAAATGATGAAAAAATGATAATAGAGGGTAAAATTGATCGTCTTGATGTTTTGAATGAAAATGACGAAACATATGTAAAAATAATTGATTATAAATCTGGAAATTCAGATTTGAAGCTTTCAGATATATATAATGGTAATAAAATACAATTAATGATTTATTTAAATGCATTTGTTAATGACTCAAAATATTTTGGATATGATAAGATTGTTCCAGCAGGAGTTTATTATTTTAAAATTGATGATCCTATAATTGATTATAAAAAGAATTTAAATATTGAAGAAAAATTAAATGATAAATTAAGAATGACTGGAATTAGCTTATTGGATAATGATATTATTAAAAAAATAGATAATACTATTGAATCAGGTAAAAAATCTTCAGTAATTGATGTGAAGCTTAAAAAAGATGGTAATTTTGATGCGCATTCAAAAGTAATAGAAAAAAATGATTTTGATCTTTTATTAAATCATGTATCTAATTTTATTGAAAACGTTGGAAATGAAATAATATCAGGTAAAAGTAGTGTTTATCCACTTAAAACCGATGAACAGTCAAATGCATGTAATTACTGTAAATATTCAGGGATTTGTCAATTTGATAGACAATTAAGTGGAAATAAATATAGAACCGTAAAAAAATATAAAGATAAAGAAGTTATTGAATTATTAAGGAAATAAAAATAAAGCTGAATAATAGGATGTGAATATTGTGAAAAAAACCAAAAGAAAATTAAATATTGTTTTAATATTATTGAGTATAATTATAATCATAATATTTTATCCTCAAACTTCAGATTATTTAGTTTCTAAAGGTAAACTTGATTTAGAAAAAGAAAATATTGATAAGGAAGTTATTG
>JAMOQG010000047.1 GCA_027064135.1 Peptostreptococcaceae bacterium
ATTCAAATGTGAAAAATGTGATGGATATATGATTCCGATAAAATACCAGAGTTTTCATGGCATTTTATATACTTGGGAAAAATACAAAAATTTGGATTAATCTAAATGCCCGTAGGGCACTTTTTTAAGTGTACTAGAAAAATTAGAAGAAATATTAAGGAAACGGTTCATAATGTGAAAAATAAAACAAGACTCCGGATGTGCATTAATATTTAATGTTATATCCGGATTTTTATTTAAAAAAGTGTCAACCCGGTTTCTAAGCGTATTATTACATGTTGCAATTTCAAAAATAAGAAAAAATTGTAGTAAATAATATAAGCAACTAGTATAATTTTGATTAATTTTTATAGTAAACGAGTAAGCAATTGACACAATATTAACGATGTTAATGATTGACTTCTTTGCCATATCTAGATAAAATAACAAAGGATAGTTAGGATTGTATACTGTATAATGGAATGTGTGCAATCTATTAAATGACCAAAATATCTTTAATAATATTAAAGATATTATAGTTTTTTTATTATAATTAATTATTTAGTAATGCTGTTTAAAGCGGCATTAAATGGAGGTGTGTATTAAATGGGTAATTTTATATTACTTTTTGTTTCTCTATTTCTTCTTTGGACAGGTTTAGTTTTTCCAATAACTAACCAAGAAGTTATAATGGGAATAATTTTAAGTGGAGCTATTTCTTTATTAGTAGCACTTAGAATTAAAGGGAAAGAAACTTATAAGATTTCAGGGATTTTTCATTTGATTAAATTTATAATTATTTTCACTTGGGAATTGATAAAGGCTAATTTTGCAATGGCAAAAATTGTCCTTTCTCCTAGTCTTCCAATTTCGCCTAAAATTGTGAAGATAAAAACTGATATTAATTTTGAGATGGGTAGAGCTATGTTATGTAATGCAATTACATTAACACCAGGTACATTAACAATTGATTTAATAGACGACGAATTATTTATACATGTTGTTGACGGAGATGCTCTTGAAAATGTTAATGATATTTCATTGCCATTTGAAAAAGAATTGAAAGGAGCGTTTGACAGATGATATATGTTTTAACGGGATTTATTGTTATGGGAATTATTCTTTCTTTAATTAGATTGATAAAGGGACATGAAGCTGAAAATAGAGTAGTTGCGGTAGATGTACTTACTACTTTAACTTCTGCAGTATTATTATTGTATGCACTTATTACTGGTAATGCTTTATTTCTTGATGTAGTGCTCGTTTATTCTATTTTGTCATTTGCTGCAGTAATAGCATTGGCTAGATATTTAGAAGGGGGATTATAGAATGGAAATTATAGGATATATTTTTTTAACGATTGGAGCTATATTTCTTTTTTTAGGTGGACTTGGAATTTTTAGAATGCCTGATGTACTTAATCAATCACAGGCTGGAACAAAAGCGTCAACACTTGGAATAGTTTCTTTTTTAATAGGTATTATGTTTTTTTATCCTGCATGGACATTTAAACTATTGATTATTGTGGTATTTTTCTTAGCAACAGCTCCAATATCTTCGCATAAAATAACTAGATCTGCATTAATCAGAAATAAAGAAAAGTTTGTTTTATCTGAAAATGCTTATGCGTCAAGAGATGATGTTGTTGAAGAAGAAAATGAAGATGAGGAGGAAAAATAATGATGTTATTATTAGCAACTTTTCTATCATTTGTAATGATTGCAACTGCAATTTGGGTTATATTAACACCTAGCTTATTAAAAGCAATTATTATATTTGCAATTGTTTCACTTGTTGCATCAGTTTCATTTATTTTTATGCAAGCACCAGATGTTGCGATTACAGAGGCATCAATAGGGGCGGGTATAACTACTGCAATATTTATTTTGTCGTATAAGAGAGTTTCTGAAAAGAATTAGTTATGGAGGACAGTAAAGATGAAAAATGATAAATCATTACTTTTAAACATTTTGGCAATTGCTTTTTTAGCTGTACTTGCATACTTTATCTATTCTGTAGCAACTAGTAATGACATTGGAATAAAAGTTACAGATAACAATGTTGTAGAAAATAGAGTTGCATATAGATATTTAAATAAAAATGTTTTAGATGAAAATAGTAAATATGAATGGGGAGGCAAAGCTGAAGATAGTGCTGCTAATGTAGTTACTTCAATAGTTGCTGACTATAGATTATTTGATACATCTCTTGAGGTAATTGTGTTATTTATAACAGTTATGGGATTTGGTTTAGTAATTCCAAAAGAGAATATTAAAATTAAAGAATCAACAGAATTGTTGTATCATTGGACACCACTTTTAATGACATATATGTTATTAGTAGGTGGCTATATGTTTATAAATGGACATATTTCTCCTGGAGGAGGATTTCCTGCAGGTGCAATAATGAGTACGGCGATATTAGTGGGTGTTTTAGCTGGTAAACAAACAGTATCTCATACTACATTAAAGAAAATTGAAGCGATAGCAGGTACTTTAATTTTTTCAATAGCTACATTAGGATTTTTCTTAAAAGGATCGTTTTTTATTAATTTTCTTGAAGGTGGAAATGTAGGAGATTTATTTTCAGCAGGGCTGATACCTATTTTATACACATTAGTAGCGTTTAAAGTTGCTGCAGAACTTTCAGGAATATATTTTGAATTTTATGAAGGAGGAGAAGAGCATGACAATGTCTAATATTTTTCTTATTTCGTCGACTTCTCTAATTTTTATCGGTTTATTTGGAGTGCTTACTAGAAAAAACATTGTAAAAATTCTTTTAAGTTTAAATATAATTGAAACAGGAATTAATTTACTTTTAGTAGCATTCGGATATAAAGAAGGTGGAAAAGTACCAATCTTAACTTCTTCTGATAGTATAAATCATTTAGGCAATATGGTTGATCCAGTGCCTCAAGCACTTGTACTTACATCTATTGTTATCGGGCTAGGAACAACAGCATTTGCTCTTGGATTAACAATTAGATATTATAAAACACATGGAACACTTAATATAGAAGCTAATGATGAAGAGGAGGTAACAGCACATGAATAGTGTATTATTTTTAATAGTAATTCCTCTTTTAGGTGCATTTCTTGCTTTATTCGGAAAGAAAGCAAACAGAATAGTGGCAATTTTAATAACTGCATTTACTGAAATATTTTCTATTATGATTTATTTGAGTGATAAACTTCCAGTTTCGGTTGCAATAGGCGGATGGCAAGCACCATATGGAATTAATTTCGTATTAACTCCACTTTCAGTTGGATTTATAGTTTTAATAAATTTAGCTGCAATAATATCACTTTTTATTATTAGAGGTGAAAAAGAATATCAATTTTATTCAACATATTTAGTATTACTTGCTGCAGCAAACGGTATTGTATTAACCGGAGATATATTTAACTTTTATATTTTTAGTGAGTTAACTACATTTGCAATAACAGCATTAATTGCTTATCCAAGAAATAGAAGAAGTACAGGAGCTGCAATTAAATATTTAATTCTTGCATCAACTGCATCATCATTTTTATTAATTGGAATAGGTGTGGTTTACAAAACACTTGGAACACTTAATATAGCAGATATTGCTTCAAAAATAGATTTACTTAATCCATTAACTTTAGAGTTAATAATAGTATTAATTCTTACAGGTATTTTTGTGGAATTAGAATTATTTCCATTTAATATGTGGGTTCCAAAAGCATATTTTGCTGGAACTGCAAGTGTAAATGTTATGTTACACGGTATGCTTGGAACTGCTGGAGCATATATTATAGCAAGAATCTTATTAACAATGTTTGCTGTAAATGGTTCAGGAATGCTTGTTAATGCAAATATTGCAAATGCTATAATAGTTATTGCAATGCTAACAATTTTTGTTAGTGAGATAGCAGCTTTTAATGAAAAGAAATTAAAGAAAGTTTTGGCATTTTCTTCTATGGGTCAAATGGGTTTAATAATCTTTGGATTTATGATCGGAAATGAACAAGCTTTAACAGGAGCTTTTTATATGGTAGTTGCAAACTTCCTTGCTAAAATAATTTTATTTGTTTTAACGGGAGAATTTATAGCTATGACAGGCTCTGATAATTGGGAAGATATGAAAGGTATTGGAAGAAAACATCCAGTAGCTGGGGTTTCTTTTGTAATCGGATCTTTAAGTTTAATGGGAGTACCATTTTTCGCTGGTTTCTGGGGAAAATTGGCAGTAATTCAAGGAGCTATGAGTGGTAATAGTTTTATGATAACTGGAATAGTTATTATTTTAATTACTGCTGTTGTTGAAGGTGTATATTTCTTGAAAATTTCACATACATTCTTTCTTAAAAAAGAAGATGAAAAAGAATTTAATGCGAAAGCTCGTATACATTCTATTGTTATAGCAGCTGCATTAGCAGTTATAGTATTAGCTATAGGTGTTCATCCGGGTTTAATTGAAAATAATGTTAATAGAGCTACTAACGAGATTTTGAATTCAACTTCAAATTACGTTGATGTAGTTTTCCCAGGGAGGTATTAGTAGTGAATATAATGTTAATGCTTTTAGTAGTACCTTTGATCACAGCATTTCTTACTATGGCTATACTTAAACATCAAAAAACAGTATGGACTATATTTTTAGCCGTGTCAGGTTATTTGAGTTACGCTTTATTTACGATGTATGGAAAATGGGATTTATCGTGGAGTATTGAATTAGGTTTCAAAATGTTTGGTAAAAACGTTGTACTTAGTTTAATAAATTCTCCATTAGGATGGTTCTTTGCATTCTTTGCATCTTTAACAACATTATTAATTGCTATGTTTTCAATAGCATATAATGATGAAAAACATGATAGCAAAACTGCACCAATTTGGTTATTATTGATCTTTTCAAATATAGGTATTTTCTTTGCAAAAGATTGGTTAATGTTTTTTATAATGTGGGAAGCTATGAGTACAACAGCTTACTTTATTATTGCTCATGGTAAAGAGATTTCAGCTAAAGCTGCAAAATTCTATCTTTCAATTTCATTAATTGGAACATCGACTCTTTTACTAGGAATAATATTAGTGTCTAGATTAAGTCAAACATTTGATATAGGTGTTTCAATTGATAGTTTAGTTAAATTATTTTCAACTAACTATTCAGCAGCATTATTATATATTGGATTATTTATAACTACATTTTTAATAAAATCAGCAATATTCCCGTTTTATATGTGGCCTTCAAAAGCTTATGCGGAATCACCTGATGATTTTACACCATTTTTATCTACTGTAATGAGTAAATATGGTGTTTATGGTTTAATATTGTTTATTTTACCTATTTTAGCAAAGTCAGATCTTCCTATGTTTGGGAAAATTAGTCAACCAGCATATATGTTAGCTGTTCTTGGAGCTATAACTTCTGTTTTAGCAACAATTTTAGCTATTTTCCAAACTGATATGAAAAAATTATTTGCATACTCATCAGTTGCAAATGTTGGATATATTGTTATGGGTCTAGCAACTATGAGTGTAGTTGGAATACAGGGTGCATTATTCCATTCTGTAAACCATATGATATTTAAAACTGCTATATTTCTATCTTTAGCAGCTGTTATTTATAGAACAGGTGAAAGAGATATGCATAAATTGGGTGGATTAGTATATAAAATGCCACTTACTTTCTTAGTATATTTACTAGCAATTATATCTGCTGCTGGAATACCACCACTTAGTGGTTTTACATCAAAATGGTTAATTGTTCAAGCACTTATGGCACAAAAAATGCTTTTTGTTGTAGTAGCAATGATATTTGCATCTACTGGAGCATTTATGTATTTACTTAGATGTTTAGCATCAGTATTTTTAGGACAGCTTCCTGATAAATATAAAGATATTAAAGAAGCTCCATTGTTAATGGCAATTCCTATGACAATTCTTATGCTTCTTACACTTGCAATAGGTGTTATTCCAGGAATCATTACGAAACCTATTGATGCTGTTTTGACCGGAATGGGGTATAATGTTGAACCATCAAGTTGGACTACAGTTCATACAGCTTTAGCAAAATCAGATTTAAATTTAACTTATTTATTCTATGTATTTATGGTAGCTTGTGTAATTTCTTTAATTATGTATTTAATATCAGGAAAACAAGAAAAAATTGATCAAATAGATAATTATACAGCAGGTGAAAATCCACTTGAATGGGATACAACTCCAGATAGATTTAATTTTGCTTATGGATTTTACCAACCATTTAAACAAATGTTTAATCCTATGCTTGATTTGATTTCATTTGAAAGATGGATGAGTTCTTTTGGAAGAATAGTTGAAAGAGCGAGTAGCGCACTCAGCCTTTTATATACAAGAAGTGAAGGAGCAATACTTATGCTTTATATTGGAATTGCGATATTAATAATAGGAGGGATGATGTAATGGTAGTAATAAATATAATATTATACTCCTTATTTGCTATATTAGTTGGATTGATTTTTATGGGTATTGGAAGAAAAGTTTCTGCAAGAATGCATTTAAGATATGGACCACCATTCTATCAATCAATACTGGACATATTTAAACTTATGAGTCGTAAATCATTTACACATAACTTTGTTATGGATTTAGGAATGGTTATGGCATTAGCCGGTCTTTTAGGAACTATGTTATATGTTCCTATTGCTGGACATAGTGCATTTATTTCAAATAGTAATATTATTGTTATTATGTATTTAATGGCAATAGGTTCATTAGGTATGGCTATGGCTGTTACAGCAAGTGGTAATCCAAATGCAACTATTGGTATATCACGTGCTTTAACTATGATGCTAGGATATGAAATTCCATTTTTTATAATAGTACTTGGATTAATTATTTCTAATAATTCATCTTCAATTTCTGTTATAGCAGCTTCTCAAGCAGGATCAATTTGGAATTGGAATATATGGCATATGCCATTAGGATATATAGCCATGGAAATAACTCTTCAGGCTATGATGGGTGAAAAACCATTTGATGCAATGATAGCACCTGCAGAGGTAGCATCAGGACCAATGGTTGAACTTTCAGGTAAATATTTAGGATTAGGACTTTTAACTCATGCTGTTTCTATATTTGTTGAAACAGGGTTAATGGTAAACTTCTTTTTTGGAGGAGGATCTAATCCAATAGATTTTGTAATAAAACAATTAGGTATATATTTAATTGCTGTTATATTTGACAATATTTTCCCTAGATATAAAATTGAACAAGCTGTGAAATTCCTTTGGATTTTCCCAACAGGTATTGCCGTAGTTCAATTATTACTACTGGCATTTTAAGGAGGAACTATGCAGATTATAAATTATGCAGATGAGGAAAGAAGACAAGAAGATAATCGAAAGCTTTGGGATAAAGTGACTGCTTATTTTAGATCACGTTCACTATGGATGCTTCATTATTGTACTGGCTGTGGAGCAATGGAACTTCCACCAATTATGACATCTAGATGGGATATTGAAAGATTTGGTATTGTCCCAATGGCTACACCTAGACAAGCTGACATTTTGTTACTTACTGGTTATGCTTCTACAAATACAATGAAAAGAATTATTAGAACTTACGAACAAATGCCTGAGCCAAAATGGGTGATTGCATTTGGTTCTTGTACTGTAAATGGTGGAATGTATTGGGATTCATATAATACTGTAAATAATGTTGGAGAATATATTCCAATTGATATTACTATAGCGGGTTGTATGCCTAGACCAGAAGCAATATTAGACACTATGGTTAAATTAATGAACATGGTTAAAAGTGGAGATGCAAAAGCTTTTCAAAAATATAAAGATAATTATGGATATTATAAAGCAAATCAAGATAAATTATTTGCACGTACAGCACCTGTATTAGAAAGTGCTTCACTTAAATATGTTCATAATGAGACCGAAGGAAGTGAGCAATAATGAATATTACTGAATTATTAAAAGATCTTAATTCTAGAGGTTTAGAAGCTGAGAAAATTTGTGATGGTGAAATAAAGGTTATTGCAAATAAAGATAATTTTATAACTCACCTTCATTACCTTCAATCAATTAATTATGAGCATCTTGCAAATATTAATGGAGTTGACTATATTGATGAGAATGAATTTGAAGTGGTATATCAAATTTATTCTTATACTGATAAAATTCATATAATATTTAAAGTAAGAATTCCTAGAGAAAAACCTGTTATTCAAAGTATTGTTGATTTATGGGAACAAGCTCAATTTTATGAGCGTGAAGTTCATGAGTTTTATGGAATACATTTTGAAGGAAATAAAGATTTATCACCGTTATTTCTTGAAGATTGGATGGATCTTCCACCACTTAGAAAAGATTTCGATACTGAAAGATTCTCAGAGATAGTAATGGGATCTATGAGAAATGGAGGTAAAAAATAATGAATTTTGATTCATATACTTTAACGAAAATTGCTAAAAATGATAAATATACAACTTACGATTTATTTTTTGGCCCAAATCATCCAGGTATGAATGGTAACTTTGGTTATGTATTAGATATGGTTGGAACAGAAATTAACAATGTAAGAATTAATGCGGGACAATTACATCGTGGATTTGAAAAATTAATGGAAAGAAGAGGATGGGTTCAAAACTTAACTTTAGTTCCAAGAATTTGTGTAATGGATCCAGATCCAAATGAAGTTACTTACTGTATGGCAGTAGAAAAAATTATGAATGTAGAAATTCCTGAAAGAGCTAAATATCTTCGCACAATAACTCTTGAAATGAGTAGATTAACATCTCTTTTAATTTCAATTGGTGGTGCTGGAGCTTCTCTTGGATTATATACAATAATGCATTGGACTATGGCTGATAGAGATAAAGTACTTGATATGTTTGAATGGTTAACAGGTGGTAGAGTTTATCATATTTACAATATTCCTGGTGGTGTAAGAAGAGATACTCCAAAAGGTTTTCTTGAAAAACTTTATGAAACAATGGAATATTTAGAGTCAAGACTTCCAGATTATGACAGTTTATTATTTGAAAATCCTATTATTCATAAAAGATTAAAAGGATTAGGACCTGTAACAAAAGAAGAAGCAAGAAAAACTGGACTTTCTGGACCAAATTTAAGGGCTTCTGGGAATGCACTTGATATTCGTAAAGATGCTCCATATGCAGCATATTCTGAGTTAGAATTTGATATTATAACTCAAGAAGAAGGAGATGCATTTGCACGAGCTTTACAAATGAGATTAGAATATGAACAAGCAATAGATCTTATTAAGCAAGCTATTAAGAAAATGCCTGAAGGAGATGTACATGCTAATCTTGGTAATTTAGGTATGTTAAAAGTAAATCCAGGTGAAGCTTATGCTAAAGTAGAATCTTCAAAAGGTGAATTTGGTTATTATATTGTATCTAAAGGCGAGAAAAAACCTTACAGAGTATCTGTTCGTGGACCGTCTCTTCCTGCAGGATTTTTATGGGCTACTAAACATTTACCAAAAATGAAAATAGATGATGTTGCAGTATGGATGGGCACATTTGGAATATGTGCACCAGATTTCGATAAATAGGAGGTACAATATGGCATTAGGCGAAAAAAGTATAAGTTCTCCACTTTCAGCTATTAAAAATCTTTTTAAGAAACCAGTTACTGTACGCTATCCAAATGAAGAACTTGAAGTATATTCTGAAAAAGGTGTTTCTGAGAGATTTAGAGGAGTTCATTCTAATGATATGGCTAAGTGTATTGGCTGTGGAAGTTGTGAAAGAATTTGTCCAGTTAATGCAATTGTTATGACTTTGCCAGAAGGGAGTGAAGATACTCGTAAACAATATAGACCAAAAATAGATTATGGAAGATGTTGTTTCTGTGCATTTTGTGTTGATGTATGTCCTACAGTATCACTTAAAATGTCAAAAGAGTATGATTTTACTTCAGCAGCACCAATGAAGTTAAGAGATGGTGAGGAAGTAAAATTTGTAATGGATGAATTTAATTATCTTCCAACAGATAAATATGATGATAACCCAGGGTATGTAACTGGCAAAAAGAAAAAGGTACTTGGTTAAACATTTAGAATATAGAAATTAAAAGAGAGAATCCCAAAAATATTTGGGATTTTTTTTGTACGGCTTTTCGTTGTAGAATTTATTTAATAATGATAAAATTAAAGAAACATTATTATTAAAGTTATGATACATTGGAGGATATATGGGAGATGGAAGGTACTATTCGTTAAGACAATTTTATAGTATTGTAATTTTAATTGTATTATCAGTTGTGTTTATTAGTTTTTTTGTTATAAGCTATTTAAGGAAATCAAATAATAATAGTAAAATATACATTGTTTTAACATATTTATTTTTATCTCTAATGGTAATTTTTAAATTTATAGAAAGAGTTATTCCTAGCTTCAAAGTTGCACAGTTTTCAGCAAATATGTCAGGGCTGTCATTTCATTTAGGTTTGACTGTCTTAATTTATTATTTAATTATGATTATCAAAAAAAATGAAAAAAGTAAGAGTACAATATTATTTGTTGTATCATATTGGATTGCTGTAATTAGTATGATTTTAATTTATAAAAATAAAGTTATATTAAGTAGTTATAGTTTTAATCAGATTGTATATAGTGATAATTATAAAATCACGGTTATTATTCAGATAGCAATAATATTTTTTTTAATATATAGAGCATTTGGAGAAAATCATATTACTATTGCTACATTGTTTGGAGGTAAAGTATTCGAATCTATTGTTGATATGACCAATCAGTATGTGTTTCTTACTGATAGATATGGGAATATTGTTTATAAGAATAGTATTTCTAATAATATAGGATATTTTAAAGAAATTAAATTCGATATTAATAAAATGGAAAATAATTTTTTAGGAGAAATAACTATTGAAAAAAAATATTTTGGTAAAGAATATATTAAGCAAATATATAATGATGAAGTAAAATATTATATGTATGATAAAATAAGGTTATTAAATGAATACCGATATAAGGGATATATAATTATAGTGTCTGATATTACAGAAATAATTATTTTGGCAATTGATTTAGACAAAAAAAGAAAAACTATAGAGGATGTTAATAGCAAATTAATCGAATACTCAAAAAATGTATATGAACTTGAAAAAGAAGAAAGTATAAATAGAATTTTAGAAGATATAATTACTAAAAGAATAAATTTGATCAATAAACTAATTGATGATATTAATAAAATTCAAGTGTCTTTAGAAACTGGCATTACCGATGTGGTAAGTGCTATTGATAATGCAATTAAATTAAATTATGAAATTTTAAGCGAAGTGCGTCAAGCGGTTAGTAGTTCTAGAGAGTTTTACGGAGGAAATTATGATAAGGGTAGTAATAGTTGATGATCAAACATTACTTAGAGAAGCACTAGGGTATATTTTAGATGGAGATAGTCAAATTGAAGTGATTGGCTTTGGCGGAAATGGGAGTGAAGCGGTTGAATTATGTGACACTTTTGTACCGGATATTGTACTGATGGATATAGAAATGCCGGGTATGAACGGTATTAAGGCCACTTTAAAAATTAAAGAAAAACATAAAGATATAAAGATAATAATGTTAACTACTTTTGAAACACCTGCCAATATTATAGAAGCTTTTGTAGCAAAAGTTGATGGATATATTGTTAAGGATATAAATCATGAAAAATTAATTTTGGCAGTAAAAGCTGCTATGAGCGGATTAACAGTAATACATGAAAGTGTTCAAAAAGTTTTAGTAGATAAGTTTAATAAGCTTAATGGATATAAGGTAAATTATAGTGAGATATTAACAGATAAAGATGTAGAAATAATTAAACTTATTGCAAGAGGTGATAGCAATAAAAGAATAGCTGAGCAACTGAATTATGCTGAAGGCACCATAAAAAATAATGTTAGTAAAATATTAACAAAACTTAATATGTCTCATCGGATGCAAATAGCTATATTTGCTATGGAAAATGGATTAAGATAATAGAAAGGATCGCAATGGATTACGGTTTGCAAGCTGAAATATCATTAATAAGTTTATGGAATTTTGGTGCATTAATAGTTAATATTATTGCATATATAATTTTATATACTAAAGCCAGGAGAACTGCATCTCTTAGAGCATTTTTGCTTGTTTTAATAAGTGTTATGATATGGTTAGTTGGGAAAATATTGAAAACAGTTTCTCCGACTATTGAGCTAAGATGGATATTTATTGTGTTTTATTATTTTGGAATCTTTATGTTACAAGCGACGTTTTTAGAATTTGGATACATTTATTATAAGGGTAAGAAAATGCCGAAAGGTTATAAAGTAATAGTATATTTTGTTGTAGCGTTACAGTTTCTTTTTGTAGCAACAAATCCACTCCATCATAAATTTTATAGTGAGTTTACATTTTCATCTGATAGTTTTGGAAAATATTTTTATGTATTAATCGGAATTGAATATGCATATATATTTATTGGAATGATTTTATGTGGTAAGAAGCTTAAAACTCAAGTTAGAGAAGTGAATAAAATTTATAAGTATATAATATTTACGGCAATATTAGTTCCTCTAATATTAAATATTATATATATTACAGGAGTGCTTAAAAATGCATTTTATGCTTTAGGTATACAAGTTTTTGATATTACGCCAATTGTATTCACGTGGTCTTTATTGTTATTTATATACGCAACATTTAAATATGAGTTTTTTGAATTATCGCCATTGATGAAACATGAAATAATTACTAAAATTAATAATCCTATAATAATTATAAATAGGCAATACGAAATATTGTTTACAAATGAAATGTTTAAAAAATCTCTAATTCAAAATGATACATGTGAAACAATAGTAGAAAAATTAAAACAGTATCTAACTCCTAAAGATATTTTATTATCAAAGAAAAATTTAAGTGTAATAGTAGAATATGATAATAGTTACTATAAAGTTGATTTTAACAATATAATTGATGACAAAGAATCATTTATTGTAATTGTTTTTACAGATATTTCAATGTATATGAAATATAAGGAAGAAGTGGTATTAAAGAATCTTGAAATTGATAAGGCAAATGCTAGAATAAGAGAGAAAATTGAGAAACTTAAGGAATTATCTTTAAAAAATGCTAGTATGTTTGTTGCAAGGGAATTACATGATGTAATTGGGCATTCATTAGTAGTATCAATGAAATTATTAGAAGTTAGTAAATTGATTTATTTCAAAGATAAAAAAGAAGTTTATGAAACTTTAAATGCATCAAAATTAACGATTATAAATGGTATTGAGGAAATAAACAGAATTACTAAAGAGGGAAGTGATTTTAAATATTCGTTTAGGAGATTAGAAATTGAACTTAATGAAATAATTAAAGATGTTGAACTTAGTGGCTTGAAGGTGAAAATGTATACTAGAAATAATAACGAAGCTATGAAAAGTAATGTATATATAGTATTGATTAAAATAATAAAAGAGTTAATAACAAATGTATTAAAACATTCATCTGCTGATAGTGTGTTTATTTCAATGATTTCACTTGATAAAGAATTAGAAATACAGTTAATGGACAACGGTAAAGGTTGCAAAAAATTGATAAAAGGAAATGGGTTGAGAGGAATTGAAAGTAGACTTTTAGAAATAGGAGGAAATGTAGTATTCAATACGAGTATAAATGATGGATTTGCATCTATTATTAAAATTCCAATGATATAGTGTAGAATTACTTCTGTTAAAACAGGAGTTTTTTTTATTGTTTAGGAAAGTGTATTGGATATGACAAAGAGTGACTAATGTAATAGATTTTGTGACTAGTAGCATATCATCTTTATAATATAATTAAATGGAGAAATATTATAAAAATCAACGATTGTGAAGTGATTAAAATTATTTCAAATCACTAACACTTAATTAAATAGATTAGGAATGTTTACAATATATTTGTTTATCATTTCTAATACATTATATGGGAGGATGAAATGTTAAACAATAAGAGTTCGTTTAAGCAAATTGCATTTATTATGGCTATAATTATGATTTTACAAATGATTTTGCCATCTGTAAATATATGGCAAAGATCATATGCCTTAGAAGTGGATGATATTAAAACCCATTGGGCAAAGGAAAATATTGAAAGTTTAAAAGAATTGGGAATAGTAAATGGTTATGATGATGGGACATTTAGACCTGATAATCCAATAACTAGAGCTGAATTTATAACAATTATTAACAGAGCAGCAAATATTGAGCCTGTAGAATATGGTGATAAATTTACTGATGTTAAAAAAAGTGATTGGTATGCAAATGATATTTCTGCTGCATCTAATTCTGAAATTGGATATATAAAAGGTTATGTAGATGGAACTATGAGACCTAATAATTTTATTACTAGATTCGAAGCGGCTGTTGCAATTTCACGATTATTAAAATTAGATGGGGAAAGTGAAATCGCTTTTATAGATAAAGATAGTATGCCAAGTTGGGCAAAAGAATATGTTGGGGCTACAGCTAGCGCTGGCTATTTTAGCGGATATAAAGATAATTCATTTAGAGGAAACGAATATATTACTAGAGCAGAAACAAGTACTTTTGTATATAGGAGTTTAATTGATTTATCATCTGTAATGATAGCTGAAAGAAACATTGGAATAGATGAAATTCCTCTTGGATTAGACATAAAGAAAGAGAAGAAAAAGAATAAAATATCAAATAGTATTAGTCCGCAAATCACAGAAATTGATCCTCAGTCTGGAAAGGTTGGAGATATAATTACCATTAAAGGAAGTAACTTTTCTGCTACTAAGTCGGAAAATACAGTAACATTTGTAGGTCCAATACAAGGGTCTTTAAGCACATCACTAATTAGTGCAACTGAAAATGAACTTAAGCTCATAGTACCTGGCGTTGTGCCTGAAACAATGAATGTAAAAGTTAATGTTGGGAGCAAAGATTCAAATAGTGTATCATTTACAAGCGAAAAACTATTGGATCCTACACCAAATCAAAAAGGAAATGAAACAGAAGTAATATTTGAAGACCTTAAAGAACTTATTAATCAAACAATTCATGAATTAAATATTGCATTAATACCAGCAATGAATAATCAAGGATTATCAAGTGAAGCTACTGAAGTTATAGATGAACTTGGAAATTTAGAAAATGCAGTTGATGAAATTATGAATAACGCACTTGCTGGTAGAACGGATGAAGAATTAGCCATTATGGATGCAGTTTTTTCTTCAGAGATAATAAAAGAGCAATTGCAAAAAATAAAAGATTCTGCTGAAATACTTAGTCATTCAACAACAGGTGAAGCAATTGAAAATATTGAGCAAGCTGCTGATGTTATAGAAACAATTATAAATATGCTAGACGAAGTTAGAACTTGGTTGAAGGTAACATTAGCTTCATTAGTTGCGATATCAGTAGGATCAATCTTCTTTGATTTTGGAGCAACTGCTTTGTCTCTTACGCCAATAATTTCAACAATAAAAGTGATTGTATATGAAATTATTACGCCTATTATAATAATTCTTAAGACAATTGTTGCTGTGCTTAGTTATGCTCCTACTGAAGTTGTAGGAAATAGTTTCAGTACAGGGAATTATAGAAATGACTATAAACTTAATCAGTATTTCGGAAGCGTTAAAAATCCGGTTACAACTGGAGAGGGAATTATGTATGTTACGCAACCTTATTCTTTTGAAGGAGGAATAAGTTTTACTAGTGAAGGCGGTCAAGCGGATAAATTAAAAGATTTAAGTCAAGAATTTCTTCAATCAAGTTTTATTGTTGGTAGTATAGTTACTATTTTAGATGGATTAGGTGCAATTCCAGATATGAATATTCATCTTGAAGATATTGAAGTTAAAATTAAAGCTATAAGTAGTAATCCTGATGTTATTTCAGGTAATTGGAATGAAGATGAAGATAGATTAATACTTACTGCTTATAAGCCTGGAGAGGCTGATATTACTATACAAGCTGATATATATCAAGTAGGTAGAAGTATTTCGAAAGAAAGTGTTAGTATAACG
>JAMOQG010000048.1 GCA_027064135.1 Peptostreptococcaceae bacterium
TTTTTTATCTGCAAATTTTAATGCCGTTGCTTTTTTCATATCAATTTTATAATGTTCTTCAGTGATAATAGCATGAATAATATCAAGTCCTTCTTTACCAATATATGATAGATCTACACCTGCATAAAATGCAATTTGTCCTTCATCTACTAATTCTCTAAACTCATTAGATAATTTTGAAATTCTTAAATACCTTGAAATATTTCTTGCAGAAATTCCATATTCTTTTGAGACATTATCTCTTGAATTTAACTTTTGGCCTATTAGGCCAGAAGTTAATTCAAGTGCGTCATTAGGAGATTTAGAAAGCTTTTCAATGGTAGCTAATAAATCAGTTCTTATTCCTTGTTTCTTCATAGCTTCATGTCTTACTGCAATTACAGTTGCTCTTTCTGAATGTGATAAATCTAAAAATGAACGTTGATTAAGATTCGTTTCAGTAACAATGAGAAGTGCTTCTTCCTCTGTTAAACCTTCTTTGATAATTACAGGTATATCTTTAATTTCTAACATCTTACAGGCTTCTACTCTATTATGACCAGAGAGTATTTCATATCTTAATTTCTTTTTTCTAACAACAATAGGTACAATAACACCAAACTGTTTAATACTTTCTACCATTTCATTTAATCTTTCGCCTGTATATAATTTAAAAGGGTGATTCTTAAATGCTATAAGTTCTTCAATTTTTAATTTTTCTATTCCAGTATTATTTTCATCTTCATTAAAATAATCTTCTCCAAATATTTCTTCAAATGTATCTACTTTTTTCATTTAAATCACTTCCTTTATTTGTGACGAATCTTCATCACTATAATTTAGTAATTCATCTGTAAAATTATTATAAGCAATTGCTGCTTTATTATTTGGCATATATTCAATAATACTCTTACTCTTTGCATTAGCTTCTCCAACTTTTACTGATCTTGGTATTACTGTTTCAAATACTCTAATATAATCTCCATAAGAATTTTTAATCATATTTAAAATATCTTTTGATAAGTTGGTTCTACTTTCAAACATTGTAAGTAATATTCCTTCAAATTCAATATTTTTATTAATTCTTTTTTTTATTTTAAATATTGTTTTTAGTAAAAGTTCTAATCCTTTAGCAGATAGATATTCTGCCGTTGCTGGTATTAATACTGAATCACATGCTGATAATACATTTAATGTCATTAAACCCAAGCTAGGCATTGAATCAATTAGAATATAATCATAATCATCTTTTATCTCATCAATAATAGTTCTTAAAATATATTCACGACTCATAGCTGATACTAATTTAATTTCAATATCTGAAAGTTTAATACTAGCTGGAATTATATCTATTTCTTCTTTAGTAATAATATATTCTTCTTTCTTCGGTAAATCTTCTTCCATGATTACTTTTTCCATAAGATCGTATAAAGTTACTTCTAATTGTTCTGGTTTTTCAATTCCAAAACAATCTGTAAGATTCGCTTGGTTATCACTATCAATAACTAAAACTTTATAACCTTTTTCTTTTAAAACCGTTGCTAAATTTCTACATGTTGTTGTTTTTGATGTTCCACCTTTTTGACTTGCAATTGCAATTATTCTACTCATATTTTTTAACTCCTCTCTAAGTTAAAATTCAATTTTAAATACAAAAAACGAGAATTTGATTGTATAATCTAATCCTCGCTTTTTTAACTTTTATATTTTCGACATGTTCCTTTTTGATTAAATGCGCACTGCTATAATTATTTCAAGTTTATTCACACTGTTTTTTTCTTTAAAACCATGCTTATTTTTATCAAACCTAAAATCACCAGTAGCCATTGAAAACACTGCTATTTCGCAGATTCTTTTCGATATAGTCCTACCACAGTCTCCACATGCGTTGAATGTGGGAACATGTCAACAGGCTGTATCTCTTGTATTTCATAATTATGTTCAACAAAATACTTTAAATCTCTTGCAAGTGTTGATGGTTTACATGAAACATATACAATCTTTTTAGGATTCATATCTATAATTGTATCTAAAAGTCTTGTTTCACAACCTTTTCTTGGTGGATCTAGAACTACAACATCAGCTGTTATATCATTTGCATAAAGTTTTGGAATCATTTCTTCAGCTTTACCTACAACAAATTCAGCGTTAAAAATACCATTTCTTTTAGCATTTCTTTTAGCATCTCTTATTGATTGAGCAACAACTTCAACACCATAAACTTTTTTTGCATTTTTTGCTAAGAATAAACTAATTGATCCAATTCCACAATATAAATCAAACACTGTTTCATCACCTTTTAAATCAGCAAATTCTAAAGTTTTATTATAAAGTGTTTCAGTTTGTCTTGGATTTACTTGAAAAAATGAAAGTGGAGATATTTCAAAATCAATTCCACCAATATCATCTAAAATATAATCATCACCATATAAAGTATAATTCTTAAGTCCTAAAATTTTATTTCCTCTTTGTTTATTAACATTTTGAATTAAAGATTTAACTTCAGGTACTTCTTTCAATCTATTAACAAATTTACCAATATGAGGTAAATCTCTTCCATTCGTAACTATTATTACCATTGTATCTTTAGTGTGATATGCTGTTTTAATAACAACATGTCTTAAAACACCTTTTCTACTTTTTTCATTATATGCAGATATTCTATTTTCATTAATAATTTCTCTAACAATATTTAAAACTTTGTTTGATATTTCATCTTGAATAATACATTCATTTAAATCTACAATCTCATGAGTTCCAACTTTATAAAAACCAATTTGAGCTTTATTGTTTTTCATCTTAATTGGAAATTGACCTTTATTTCTATAATGATATGGTTCTTCCATACCTATCGTATCATATACTTCAACATCAGTAATTTTACCAATTCTTTCAATTGCACTTTTAACTTTATTTGTTTTATACTTTAATTGTTCTTCGTATTTTATATTTTGAATCTGACATCCACCACATGAATCAAAATACTCACATTTTGGAGTTTCTCTTATATCTGACTCTTTTAATATTTTTACTACTTTCCCATTAGCATAATTCTTCTTTTTTATAGTAATTTCCGTTTCTAAAACATCACCAGGAACTACACCATCAACAAATATTGTAAAATCTTTATATTTACAAATACCTTCACCTTTTGAACCAATATCAACCACATTTACTTTTACTACATCGCCTTTTTCTACAGACACTTATCTCACCCTCTTTTTCTTTAAAACATTCTTTTTTTTTATTATAGCATTATGCTAAAATTTATCATATAATAATATAACAAGAATAAGTAAATTACAATCAATTTAATTAAAACGGAGGGGTAAAATTGCGTTTAATAATAAATACATTCCTAATAATCATAATAGTCTTATCACTTTCAATAATACCAATCAATTATCATGTATTTGAATTCGAATTACCAGACTTTCATAAAGACAAAGTTGTAGAAGAAAATATTAAAAATGAAAATGAAGTAAACTATCTAGAAATAAAAAATAATGAAGATCAAAGCTTATTAAATAATCAAACATTTAAAATAACTATTAATACTACAAATAAAGAGGAAATTTCAGATATTATTAATTCTTTTAAAGTAGAAATATCAAATGCAACAAATTTAGTAAAAACAATTTCTTTAAAAGATATTTCAAACACATTTGAAGAAAATGTAGTAGATATTAATAACTTTTTAAGTGATTATTCTAATCAAGACATCTATGTTTATAATTATACTTTTAATTTAAACAACCTTGATTTAACATCAAATCATTATATTGTTAATGTAAAAAGCACTGATAAAAGAATAAAAGATGTTTTCACTTATGAATTTAATCATTTTAATAATAATAAATATATAGGATCAAGTAATAAACCAATTGAAAACAAACTATATACTAAACTATATTATAGTGATGAAAATTTTATGAGATTAGTACCTGTAAATAAAATGATAGATACTACAGATCGATTTATCAGAGCTACAATGAATGAGTTATTAATTCCACCGAACGAAAAATATGGACTTTCTACTACAATTAATGCTCCAAGAATTAAAAATATTGCTATTTCTAGAGGGACAGCAAATTTAGATTTTAATAGTAGTGAAATAACTAATTTTAATAACGGTTCAACAAGTGCATACTTTGCTATTAATTCAATAGTTAATACTATTAGTAAATTTAGCGTGGTAGATCAAGTAAAATTCTTTGTTGATGGTAATAATTCAAGTGATTATTTCCATGGAACTGATTTATCAGAACCATTTATTGTTAAAAATTCAGCCAAAGCATATGTTGGTTTAGAAACAAGCAAAAAAACAATGATGTTATATCCAATTGAAATAACAGAAACAAATTTAAACAATAAAATTTTATCTATTGTATCAATACTTAAAACATTAAATTTTGATAATGAAAGTAAAACTTCATTAATTCCAACATTACCAATAAATGTTAAACTTCTTAATTATAGGTTTGATGATAAAAATATTGAATTAGATTTTTCAAAAGAATTTTTATCAGCATATAATGGAAATAAAGAATATAATTCTATAATGTATGAAAGTCTATTATATAGTTTTACAAGTATTGAAGGAATCAATAGTGTATCAATTATAATTGAAGGCGAAAAAATAGATTTATTCAATGGGATTGATATATCAACCCCTCAAAAACCAAATATGTTTATTAATACTTTAAACTAAAAAACTCCCAATGGGAGTTTTTTAATTAAATGATTTATCTACTTTTTTTAGCATTTTTATAATCGGAAGATTATAAGGACATTTTATTTCACATTCCCCACATTCTATACAATTACTAGCATTAATTTCTATTTTTTGATATCTCTCTCTTGCCCAATCAGCTAAATTATATCTTTTTAAATATGACTCTAAAACGAATTGTGAAGGAATATCAATTCCTTGAGTACAAGGCAAACAATAACCACATCTTCTACAAAATTCTTTTCCAATTTCATTACTTTCTTTTTCGATTTCTATTCTTTCTTCGTCAGTAAGTTCAGTTAAATTATTCCCAACTTCTGTATTTCTATCAACAATTTCTAATGTATCCATTCCTGGAATTGCAGAATCAATAAATTCTTTATTTAAAATATATTTAATAGATAATTCGCCTTTTTCAAAAGCACCACCAGCAATTGGTTTCATAACAATTGTACCCATATTTAATTCTTTTGCGCGAGTAAATAATTCAATTCCTTGATTTTCAATAACATTAAATGGAAATTGAACAGTTTCAAACTTTTCAGTATTAATTGCATCAAGAAGTAAATCAGCAGTATGGCCAGTAATTCCAATATGTCCAATTCTTCCAGCTTCTTTTGCTTCAAGTAATGCTTTATAAGCTCCATCATCAGATAAGATCTTTTCAATATCTTTTTTTGTTCTAACAAAATGAAATTGATATAAATCAATATAATCAGTCTGAAGATTTTTAAAACTTTCTTCAAGTTCAGCTTTCATACCTTCATAATCTCTAACAGGTGATTTTGTAGCAATAATTACTTTATCTCTTATTTCTTTTATAGCTTTTCCAATGTACATTTCACTAACACTATAACCTCTTGCAGTATCAATAAAATTTACACCTTTATCAATAGAATATTTTACTATTTTAATTGCTTCATCCTCAGTAAGCCTTTGTAATGGAATACCACCTAAACCAACAACAGAAACATTTAGATTTGTTTTACCTAAAATTCTTTTTTCCATTTTATTCCTCCACATAGTATTCAGTACTCGTTTTTAACTCTAATGCTCCAAGCACATTATTACTATAACTTCCACAATCTATTGCTATTTTATCTTTTAGAAATTTAATTTTTCCGTCTTTAGTAATTGTATGACCAAAAATTATCTTTTTATTAAGTTTTAAATCACTATTAATAAATTCATCCCTAATCCAAACTAAATCTCTTGGGATTTGATTTTCAAGTGAATTTTCTGGATTAATACCAGCATGAACTATATAATAATTATTCGTTTCAATTATATATTCCATTTTATTTATAAATTCAAGATGTTTATCCATTAATAATTTATCATTGTATGAATCAATCGTGTAATTACCACCATTTCTAATCCATCTTTCATAATTTTCATTATTAACCATATAATCGTAAAACATTACTTCATGATTTCCTTTTAAATGAATTACATTATTATTATCATTAATTAAATTAATAACTGTTTCATACACTTTTGAAGAATTTGCTCCTCTATCACATGAATCTCCATCAATTATTAATAAATCATCTTTTTTTAAATTTATTTTTAAAAGCATTTCATTAAATAGCTTTGAATTTCCATGAATATCACTTAAAACATATATTTTATTATAATCTTTATCATTTATCTTTTTAATATTCATTTAAATCATTTCTTATTTCATTTAATATCGTTTTGAATTCTTCATTAAACATTTTAAATCTTATAGGTTTTAAATCCTTATCAACAAATCCATGATTTGTAAATCCTGTAGCAAGCACTTCCCTATCAGACTTTCTATAAATAGTATAATTGAAACCAATTTTAATTCTTTGAATAAAACTAATTTCTGCTTTAACAATAATTTTTTCATTAAATTTAATTGCTTTTTTATATTTACAATTTGCTTCAATCACAGGTAAAATAATACCTTCATCTTCAATTTTTCTATATGAATAACCTAATTCTTCAAAAAGATTTGTTCTTGCAACCTCAAAATACGAAAAATAATTTCCGTGATAAATCACACCCATTTGATCAGTTTCACTATAGCGCGGATTAATTTCTATTTCGCCATTCATTATTGCCCCCTTGCAAAAATTATTCATATTTTTCTTTAATATATTTATCCATTGCTTCAACAACTTCTTTTGAGTATTTTACAGCTTCAACAACCGTTCTAGCCCCTGTTACAACATCACCTGATGCAAATACACCATCACGTGTAGTTTCACCTGTAATAGTAGTTTGTACAAGACCTTTTCCATTTACATTTATACCTTTTGTAGATGAAACAATATTAGACTGTGGCCCTTGTGAAATTGAAACAATTATTGAATCAGCAGGGAAAAGTGATTTCTTATCCTCAATAACATTAAACTTTCCATCCGTTTTCTCAACACTATTATATATTATTCCATTATCAGTAAATTCAATAGGAGTTTTCAAAAATTCAAATTTTACTCCATCCATTTTTGCAGCTTCAATTTCTTCATCACTAGCTGACATTTCTCCAAGAGTTTTTCTATACATAATTGTAGCAGTTTTTACTCCATTTCTTAAAGCAGTTCTAGCAACATCCATAGCTACGTTTCCAGCACCAATTACAACTAAATTACATCCTAAATCATAAGCTTCTGGATTTTTTAAATAATCAATTGCAAAATTAACATTTCCTAGAGTTTCTCCTTTAATACTTAATTTATATGGCTTCCATACTCCAGTACCAATAAAAACTGATTTATATCCATCTCTAAATAAATCATCTAAAGTAATTACTTTACCAATTAGAGTATTTGGTCTTATTTTTACGCCCAATTCAAGCAATTTACTTTTTAATCTTTCTAAAATTCTTTTAGGCAATCTAAATTCAGGAATACCATATCGCATAACTCCACCAATTTTATCATGTGCTTCGAAAATTGTTACTTTATATCCTTTTAAAGCCATTAAAAAAGCAATTGTAATTCCAGCAGGACCAGATCCAATAATTGCAATTCTATGATCTAATTCTTTCTCAGGTTTTAAATCCATAACATTCAAATAATAATCCGATACATAATGTTCTATTCTTCCAATTTCAATTGGAGTTGATTTAATTCCACGTATACAATGCCCTTCGCATAATTCTGAATGAGGACATACTAAACTCGTAACAATTGATAACGGATTATTTTTAAAAAGCATTTCTCCAGCTTCTTTTATTTTTCCATCTAAAAATAAATTAATAAATTCTGCAACGGGAGTACTAACAGGACAACTTGTTGTACATCTTGCATTTTTACATTGTAAACATCTCTTTGTTTCACTAATAACATGTAATGGCATAACATCATCTCCTTGTATTTCATGTTTTATACCATTTATTATATCTAATTATTAATTTTTTGCAAATTAAAATGCCCATATCATTATAATATGGACATTTCATTAGTTTTTTCAATTATTAATCATTATTTTGCATAATCTTTAAAATTACTGAATCAGTAATTTTCATACCTTCTCTAGATAATATACCTAAATTTTTAATTGTTTTTTCAGCATTTTGATTTACAATACCATTTTTTGCTCCAACAATTGAATCTCTAAAAGCCAATTCAGCATTAATTATTGATAAATTAGCAGCCGTTGATAATTTAATAGCACAACCTCTTTTAGCACCATCACATATCATTCCAGATACATTAGCAACCATATTGTTAATTGTTCCACCAATTTCTTTTTCTCCACCGCCCATTAGCCATACAATAGCAGCTGAAGAAGAAGCTCCAGCAGATACAGAACAAGAACACATTGCAGATAATCTTCCAATTTCATGTTTAATGTTATTATTAATTAAATGACTTATTGCGATTGCTTTTGCAATTCTTTCATCACTTACATCATTGGCTTCAGCATAAGCTACAATAGGAATAATTGCAGTAATTCCATTATTTCCACTACCATTTGAACTCATTACAGGCATATTTACTCCAGCCATTCTAGCATCAGCTGCAGCAGCAGTCATTATACTAGCACGGTTTACTAAATTATCACCAATAATTCCTTCTTTCATCATTTCATTCATTGAATAACCAATTCCAAAACCATGTTTCACTCTCAATCCTTCATCCGAAATCAATTTATTCAATTTATAACCCTCAAGCATAAATTCAACATCTTTAAATTCCATTTTTTCAACTTCGTGAACTATATCAATAATTTTCATATCATAAAATTTTGATAAATCTAAAGAATTATTATTTGAACCATTTGAATCGCTTTCTTCAAATATAATTTCATCATTAAATTTAACTAAAGTAAATTTATCATGTTTATCTTCTATAACAACTTCAACTCTATTTTCACCTGAATATACAATAACTTGAATATAAACTGATTTATCAGTATCTTTTATTGATAACTCTACTTTATCTCTAATTTTATCAGCATCTTTTATTTTATCGTCATCAACACCTTTTAAAACTTCTAACATATAATCTGAATTTCCACCAATAAATCCTACTATTGCTGCAATATCTAATCCTATAAATTTTGTATGTGGAATACCAACAGCTAAACCATTTTTATAAAAGTTTGGACTTACTGCAACTTCCATTCTATCAAATTCATCACTTTTAAGTTCTTTTCTAGCTCTTGCTGCTGCTAAAGCAACTGCAATTGGTTCAGTACAACCCATAGCTGGTTTCACTTCATTTTTAAGTATATCAATTAATAATTCACGCATTATAACCTCCAATAGTTTTCCTAGTTATATTAGTATATGCATATATCATTCCATAAAAACAAATAGAAAAAAGACATCCTGTTCTCAAATTGAGACAAAACCTCTTTTATTCTTGTCTCATATTGAGAACATTCTCAAATTGAGATATTAAATTTTATATTTCTTCATTTTTCTATAAAATGTTGCCCTTGAAATTTTTAAAGTTAAATATGCTTTTTCATATCCTAAAGGAGTTTTTCCAAATTTATTAATTGCTTTTATTATTTCATTTTTTTCTACAGTTTCAATTGATTTTATTTCTTCATTATCTGTAGTTTTATCCACTTTAATTAGTTTCTTTGGAAGTGAATTCTTATCAATGTTAACTTCTTCAGTCATATTAATTGCAAATTCAATTGTATTTTCAAGTTCTCTAATATTGCCTCTCCATGAATAAGTTTCAAGTATATTCAAAACAGATTTATCTATAGTAATTACATTTTTATTTAATTTTTCATTATATTTATTTAAAAAATATTTTACTAATAACGGTACATCTTCCGTTCTATTTCTTAATGATGGAACAAATAAAGGAATAACATTAAGTCTATAATATAAATCTTCTCTAAATTGCTTTTCCTCAACCATTTTTTCAAGATTCTTATTTGTTGCTGCAATAACTCTTGTATTAATTTTTACAACATTATTTGAACCAATTCTTCTAATTTCTTTTTCTTGAATAACACGTAAAAGTTTTGATTGCAAATGAATTGGAAGATCACCTATTTCATCTAAAAATATTGTTCCATTTGTCGCTAATTCAAATTTACCAATTTTACCATTTTTTATAGCTCCAGTAAATGATCCTTCAACATATCCAAATAATTCGCTTTCTAATAAACTCTCTGGTATTGCAGCGCAATTAATAGCAACAAAAGGTTTATTCTTTTTATTTGATTCATAGTGTATAGCACGAGCAAATAACTCTTTTCCTACTCCACTTTCACCTTGAATTAATACTGTCGAATTTGATTTCGAAGCAATTTTAGCAATTTTTTTTGTTTGATTTAAAATTTCAGAGTTTCCTATAATATCTTTAAATTTTATTGCAGTTTTATCTCCTACTATATCGTTAACGGTATTAATTAATGATTTTACTTCTTTTAATTCAATTACAACCTCAATAATGCTATCATTATCAACAATAGGTTTTTTTGTATAAATATAACGTTTATTTTCATATTCTAGTTCATTATTATAGGAAATTTTCTTGTTTTTAAAAAGATCTTCTTTTTTAATACTACAAACTTCATTTATCATTAAGTTTTTCTCAAGTTTTTCAAATTTATTTTTTGCAAAATTATTATATTTTATTACATATCCACTTTTATCAACTGAAATAATTGCACTATTAACTGAATCAAATAAAAATTGCAATTCTTCTGATTGAGTTAATAATTTTTGTCTATTATTTTCTTCAATCATTTCAGTAGCAATTAATTCTGACATTTTATCTAAAAATAAAAGTATATTAATATCATTTTTAATAATCATATCTCTTTGTTCACTAGTAAAAGCAATAAGACCAATTACTCCAATAACTTCATCTTCAATTTTTATAGGAGAACAAATTTCAGCATATTCTTCACAATTATTTCTTTTCGAACAATTCATACACGCAATATGTTGTTTTGGATTTTTTATAATAAAACTTTTTTTATTCTCAATTGCATATGAAAAAACTGAATTTTCATCGACTTTTTTTCCTATTTCCTTACTATATCTTCCTGTTGCAATAATTCGTTTTAAATCACTGTCTACTATTGTTAAATCTAGATTTAAAACACTTTTTATTGCATCAGTAATTCCAATTAAAGAATTTATAATTTTTGAAATATTATATTTCATATTGACCTCCAACTATTCACTATAGCTTTATTTTATCATTCTTTTTCAAAAAAAAAACCAGAAAGTTAATTTTCCGGTTTTTCATTATTAGTAATAGACATATACGCAGGTCTAATTATTTTTTTATCGTTAATTAATTGTTCAATTCTATGTGAACACCAACTACCTACTCGCGCAACTGCAAAAATTGGAGTGAAAATATCTTCTGAAATATTTAGAAGTTCATAAACAAAACCAGAATATAAATCAATATTTGCGCAAATTTCAAAATTTTCTCCATTAATCTCTTTAAATATTTCTTTAGTTAGTTTTTCTATATCTGCATATAATTGATATTCTTTTAATTTATTATTTGAAATAGCTAATTCTTTAGCTTTAACTTTTAAAATCTCTGCTCTTGGATCTGTTTTTGTATAAACTGCATGTCCCATTCCATATATTAATTTATTTTCATTAGATGTTTCACCTTTAAGAATTTTAAATAAATATTCCTTAAGTTCATCTATATTTTCATAATTCGAATTTTCTTTAATATCTTCTATCATCATTTTTACTTTTTTATTTGCTCCTCCATGTTTAGGTCCTTTTAAAGATCCAACAGCTGCACTTATTGCAGAATATATATCAGTACCACTTGAAGAAACAACATGAGTTGCAAAAGCTGAATTATTTCCTCCTCCATGTTCTGCATGTAAAATAAGTAATAATTCTAAAGTTTCAGCTTCAAGTTTCGAAAATTTATTATCATTTCTTATCATATGAAGAATATTTCTAGCTGTACCTATACCACTTTTAGGTGAATGAATAAATAAACTTTTATTATCAAAATTATGTGCTTTAGCTTGATATCCATATGCCATTATTGTAGGGAATTTTGCAATAAGTTTTATACTTTTTAAAACAGTTTCTTGAATATCAACTGAATCAGGATTATCATCGTGTGAATACAAAACTAAAATACTTCTTTGAATTTTATTCATTACATTCCTGCTTGGTATTTTTAATATCATATTCTCAGTAAAACCATCTGGTAATTTTCTATATTTATCTAATAAATCATTGAAAATTTTTAAATCCTTTTCAGAAGGTAGTACTCCAAATAATAATAAATATATTGTTCTTTCAAATCCAAATTGTAAATTTGATTTAGTAAGTTCATTAATACTCTTATCTCGATAAAAAAGTTTACCATCAGTAGGTACTTTTTCTCCATTTACATAATCATAGCCAATAACAGAACCCAATTTTGTAAAACCTACAATTACGCCTGTTCCATCAGCATTTCTAAGTCCTCTTTTAATATCATATTTCTTATAGTAATCTTGATTAATTGAACTAATTTTCTTTGTTTTCTTAACATTTTCATTTATCCAGTTTTCGAAGTTCATTTCTCCTCCTGTATTATTCTTATTAGTTCATCTGTAAATTCCTTAGTTGTAGCATCTCCCCCTAAATCTTTTGTAATAACATTTCCTTTAAGATATAACTTCTTAAGAGCATTATCTATTTTTATCGCAATTTCATATTCATTTAAATATTCAAGCATCATTATGCTAGATCTTATTAATGCTGTTGGATTAGCAATATTCATATTTGCAATATCAGGTGCAGAACCATGAACAGCTTCAAAAATGGCAATATCTTCTCCAACATTTGCACTTGGAATTAATCCTAATCCCCCCACAAAGCCAGCTGATAAATCAGAGATTATATCACCATATAAATTAGTAGTTACAATAACTTTATAATTTTCAGGATTTTTAACTAATTGCATACACATATTGTCAATAATAACTTCTTCCAACATAATATCATTATATTCTTTTGAAATTTCTCTTCCAATTTTTAAAAAGAAACCATCTGTTAATTTAAGAATATTTGCTTTATGAGCAATAGTTACTTTATTAATTTGTTTTTCTTTTGCATATTCAAATGCTTTTCTAATTATCCTTTCAGATCCTTTTCTTGTAACTTTTTTTATAGCATTATATTCATTTTCATTTATTTTTTCTTCAATTCCAATATATAAACCCTCAGTATTTTCTCGAAATATTGTAAAATCCACATTTTTATATCTAGATTCAATTCCATCAATACTTCTAATAGGTCTAATATTTGCAAAAAGTTCATATTTTTTTCTTAAATGAACATTTAAACTTCTAAATCCAATTCCTATAGGAGTAGTAATAGGACCTTTTAACACTACTCTATTCTTTTCTATTGATTTATAAACATCATCAGGTATTAAACTACCGCATTCATTATATGTTTTCTCACCAGCATTTTTTATGTCCCAATTAATTTTAATACCAGTTGCATCAATAACTCTTTTAGCAGCATATGATACTTCAGGGCCAATTCCATCACCTAAAATTAAAGTAATATTGTACATTTAATCCCCTTTCAATTCTTTAATCGAATAATTTAAATATCCACCTAGTTTTAATACCTCAGCATCTCTTTTAGAACCTTCAAATTTTAATATAATTTCTTTATCATTTATTTTTAATAATATGTCGTCATTTAAAACTTCACTAATATTTTCAATAAATATTTCATCATTCTCATTTATTAATTCATAATCATCAATATTTTTAAATACTAATGGAATAATACCAACATTTATTAAATTATTCTTATGAATTCTTGCAAATGATTTTGCAATTACAGCTTTAACACCTAGATAAAGCGGTACTAATGCAGCGTGTTCTCTAGAAGAACCTTGTCCATAATTTGATCCTCCAACTACAAATCCACCATTATTCTTAATTGCTCTTTTATTAAAATCATTTATTATAGTTCCAAAGGCATATCCTGAAAGCTTTGGAATATTTGACCTATAAGGAAGTATTTTTGCATTTGATGGCATAATATCATCCGTTGTAATATTATCCCCTGTTTTTAATAAAACAATTCCAGATAAATTATCTTCTAATTTTCCTTTTAAAGGGAATGGTTTGATATTAGGACCCATATATACTTTTTTACTATTATTCTCTTTAGGATAAATAAAATAATTATTATGAACTTCGTATTTTCTAGGCTCTTTTATGTCTAAATCGATTTCAATTTCTAAAGGAGATGTTAAATATCCATTAATTGCTGATATTGCAGCAGTTTCTGGACTTACTAAATATACACTAGCCGATTTAGTACCACATCTACCTTGAAAATTTCTATTAAATGTTCTTAATGAAATCGCATTATTTCTTGGCGCTTGTCCCATGCCAATACAAGGTCCACATCCAGCTTCTAATATCCTTGCACCAGATTGAATTAAAATACCTAATGCCCCATTGTCACTAATAATTTTCATAATATTACTTGAACCAGGTGAAATTACAAGGCTAACATTTTCATTTACTCTTTTTCCTTTTAGAATCTTTGCAACTTTCATTAAATCTGAATATGAAGAATTCGTACAGCTGCCTATAGCCACTTGATCCACTTTTAATTTTTCTATATTCTTTATTTTTTCAACATTATCAGGACTATGTGGCATTGCAACCATAGGCTCTAATTCTGATAAATCAATTTCAATTGTTTTATCATATTTTGCAAATTCATCAGCTTTAAAATATGAAAAATCATTTTCTCTATTTTGTTTTATTAAAAATTCTTTTGTTATATCATCAGATGGAAATATCGAAGTAGTAGCACCAAGTTCAGCACCCATATTTGTAATTGTAGCTCTATCAGTAAGGGAAAGTGATTTTAATCCCTCACCAGAATATTCAACAATATATCCCACTCCACCTTTTACAGAAAGAATTTTTAAAATATATAATATTACATCTTTTGCTGATACTCCTTTATTTAATTTTCCATTAAGTTTAATATTTAAAATCTTTGGTACTTTCATAGTATATTTCCCAGTAGCCATAGCCACTGCAACATCTAACCCACCAGTTCCAATTGCTATCATTCCAAGACCACCACCAGTAGGAGTATGACTATCAGATCCTATTAATACATTTCCTGGAATTCCAAATCTTTCCAAATTTATTTGATGACATATTCCATTTCCAGGTTTTGAATAAATAATTTTATATTTTTCACAAATTGATTTAATAAATTCATGATCATCAGCATTTTCAAATCCAGTTTGAAGAATATTGTGATCTATATATGCAACTGAAAAATCTGTTTTTATTTTACTTACATTCATACTTTCAAGTTGCAAATATACCATTGTTCCTGTAGAATCCTGAGTTAATGTCTGATTCACCTTTATTTCTACTTCATTTCCAGGTTCTACTATTCCTTTAATTAAATTCTTTTCTAAAATTTTATATGATAAAGATTTATTCATAATTCCTCCTTCGTATAATTGTATACAATTATACCGTTAAGAGACTTTTATGTCAACAAAAAAATCGCATTGCTTAATTGCAGTGCGATTTAATATTATTCGTAATGAGTCCACATTCTATGTTAACTTCCTGAAATTTTACGACTCAAAGCCTCATTTTTATAATAATTTGAATGGAAATGAGGTTTTCGTGAGTTAATCATATTATAATTGTTGGCTAATAATATCTGCCATTTTCTTCACTGT
>JAMOQG010000049.1 GCA_027064135.1 Peptostreptococcaceae bacterium
AATCTGGTGGCAATAGCGAGAAGGTAACACCTGTTCCCATTCCGAACACAGAAGTAAAGCTTCTTAGCGCTGAAAGTACTTGGGCGGGCAACCCCCTGGGAGGATAAGACGCTGCCAGATGATAAAATACAAGAAAACAATTTATGGATATAGTATAAGTTGTTTTTCTTGTATTATTAGCAATAAAAATGTGGCGACGTGGCTCAGCTGGCTAGAGCATTCGGTTCATACCCGAAGGGTCACTGGTTCGAATCCAGTCGTCGCTACCAAAAATGGGAGTATAGCTCAGTTGGGAGAGCGCCTGCCTTACAAGCAGGATGTCATAGGTTCAAGTCCTATTACTCCCACCATTAAATGCGGTTCGGTAGTTCAGCTGGTTAGAACGCCGGCCTGTCACGCCGGAGGTCATGGGTTCGAATCCCATCCGAATCGCCATTAATACGATAAATAAAATATGGGCCTTTAGCTCAGTTGGTTAGAGCGCCCGGCTCATAACCGGTAGGTCTGGGGTTCGAGTCCCTGAAGGCCCACCATATTTTATCAGAGTAGAGTTTAATTAATTTTATTTATATTCTGACAATAAAATATATAGGCGATTGCCTATATATTTTTATTTAAGGAAGTAATTTTTTAAAATAATGTTTCAAATTTAAAATTATATTTAAATATTGAAATTCATTGTTAATGGCTATTATCAATGAATTTTTTTTGTCTGCAGTTAGAGTGTCGAAATCAGAATCAAATATGATATTACTATTAATTAATTGATATGTAGTATTATCTATTAAAAGGCTTTGAAGACTAAATTTAACTGTAATATCTTGATCGTTAGATGTAATTGAGCAGTATTCATTATAATAATTAATTGCTAGATTATTTTTTGAAAAAAGAGTAACAATTAAAAAATTATATTTCTTTTCAACTAATTTAATATAGATTGTATCGCTGATTGGTTTTGGGAAAAATTTAATTATTTGATTATAACTAAAATAACTTAATATTTTTAAAATTGGTAAAAGATATAAAATATCTTCATAATTATGAAGTAAAATTGTCTTTAAAATATTTTCATTTTTTGTTGTTAAATAGTTATAATATAACTCAATGTTTTCTTTACCGCTTATAGTATCCTTTCTATTGATTTGAAGAAATTTTTCAACAGATTTTAAATTATATCTTTCGAGATTTAAAAATTTTTTATTTGCTCTAATAAGCCTATAAATATCAAAATTATATACATTTGGTATTTGAAAATCAATATTGTGTTTTTTTAGTTTTGCATTTATGAATGGTATGTCAAAACTATATCCATTATAAGTTATTAAAAAATAATTTTTCATTGAAGATAATAGATTTTTTAATGTAATTAATAGTTGTTTTTCTTCAGATAGAGATTCAGCAAAAAATTGTTTGGATATAATACTATCATTTGATTTAATAATTAAACCAATTAACATAATTGTTGATTTTTCTCTACTGAAACCTGTAGTTTCAATATCTAAAACAATAAAATCATCATTAAATAGAATTTTGTATTCATCAGGTATATATTTATCGTAATCATTGGAAAGTATATTTTCTGTAATAATCATTTATAGAACTCCTTTTATTTGATATAATAATTATACGTGAAAACACCTAACTTTTAAAGGAGAAAAAATGGAAGTATATTTAGATAACTCTGCAACTACTAAAGTATCAGAGATAGTTAAAAATGAAATTAATGATATATTAAATAATTATTATGGAAATCCATCTTCAATCCATGATATTGGTATGAAATCAGAAAAAAAGATTAGAAAGGCAAGAAAAACTATAGCTAAATATCTTGGATGTAAAAATGAAGAAATTATATTTACTTCTGGAGGGACTGAATCAAATAATCTTGCAATAATTGGTTATGCAATAAGGAATAGAAAAAAAGGAAATCATATTATTACTTCGAAAATTGAACATAAATCAGTAATAAATTCGTTTGAGTACTTAAAAACTCAAGGATTTGATGTTACATTTTTAAATGTTAATCAAAAAGGAATGATTGATTTAAATGAATTAGAAAATAAAATAAATGAAAATACAATACTTATTAGCTTAATGCATGTGAATAATGAGATTGGAAACATTAATAAAATAAATGAAATAGGAGATTTAATAAAAAAGAATAATTCAAATGCTGTTTTTCATGTTGATGGTGTACAAGCATTTGGTAAATATAAAATTAATTTAAGAAATATAGATATGTATTCATTTAGTGGACATAAAATTCATTCTGTTAAAGGTGTAGGTGGATTATATAAAAAAAAATCAATATTAATTGATAGTATTCATAAAGGTGGGCAACAAGAATCTGAAATTAGGCCTGGAACTGAAAATCTAATTGGTATTTCTGCTATGGGTAAAGCTGTTGAAGAAATAATTGAAGAGTACGAAAATAATTATAAGAAAGTTTTAGAGTTAAAGGAATCTTTTACTAAGTATTTAAATGATAATATAGAGGATTGTGTTATTAACGGAGCTGGGGTAGAAGAAACATCACCATATGTTTTGTCAATAGCTTTAAAAAACATTTATGCTGAAGTTCTATTACACAGTTTGGAATCAAAAAAAGTATATATTTCTACTGGATCAGCATGTAATTCTAAGAGTAAGAAATATTCTCATGTTATTGAGGCTTTAAATATAGATGAAGAATTAATGAAAGGAACAATTAGAGTAAGTTTTAGTAAATATTCAACAATGAGTGAGATAGAATATGCTTTAAAAGCATTAAAAGACTCAATTGATGAATTAAGAAAAATAATAATAAGGAGTAAATAATGAAAACATTAATAATTAAATATGGTGAACTTGCATTAAAAAAAAGTAATAGGGGATATTTTGAAAAAGTATTGATTAATAACCTAAAATTGAATTTAACTAGTTTTAATGAAGTTGATATTAGAAGAGAACATGGTAGAATATTTATTGAATTTGATAAATATGAATTTGAAGAAATTATTGAGAAAGTAAATAAAGTTTATGGAATTGTAGGTTTTGCTAAAAGTATAAAAATAGAAAATTCAATTGATGAAATGAATGAAGCTGCTAAAAATTTAGTAGAAGAAGCGTTAACAAGAAAAAATTACAAAACATTTAAAGTAGTAGTTAATAGAGCAAATAAAGCATTTAAAGTAAAATCACCTGAAATTGCAAGACTTGTTGGAGGATATATTTATAATGCTTTTGAAGATCTTGATGTGGATGTACATAATCCGGATTTAATTGTAAAAGTTGAAGTTAGAAAACAATCTTATGTATATGCTGATGAAGTAAAAGGTTTAGGTGGACTTCCATATGGAACTGGCGGAAAAAGTATGTTGTTGCTTTCAGGTGGAATAGATAGTCCTGTTGCAGGTTGGATGATGGCAAAACGTGGTGTTGTAGTTGAAGCAGTTCATTATCATACATATCCATTTACTTCAAAACAATCTACCGAGAAAGTTTTAAAGCTAGCTCAAATTATTTCAAATTATACTGGTGAAATAAAAGTACATTCTATAAATATACTTGAAATTTATAAAACGATTCAAGAAAAATGTCCTAAAAAGCATTTTACAATTATTGGAAGAAGATTTATGACAATGATAGCTGAAAAACTTGCTAAGCAGAATGGATGTATTTCATTGATTACTGGAGAAAATATTGCACAAGTGGCTTCTCAAACAATGGAAGGTTTAAATATTACAAATAGTTCTGTGTCATTACCGATTTTCAGACCTTTAATAGCATTTGATAAATTAGATATTATTGAAATAGCTAATAAAATAGACACATATGAAACTTCAATATTACCATTTGAAGATTGTTGCACTGTATTTTTGCCTTCGCGAGTTGAGGTAAGACCAAATCTTGACGATGTAGTTAAGTATGAAGATGTTTTAGATAGGGAAAAATTAATTAATGATGCACTTTCTACAATTAAAACTTATCAGATTACACCAGAAACTGAAATTGAATTTTAAATTAAAAATGCCAACTTTTTATAAGTTGGCATTTTTTGTTCTAATTATTGTCATTAGGTTTTTTATCTTCTTCATCATTAGTTTCTTCGTTTAAAAACTCATCAAGTTCTTCTTGATAATATGGTATTGAAATGATTTCTGAAGGTTCAATTATTGATTCATCAGGTAATATAACGCTTTGATTAAACATAATTTTGGTTCTTACAGGAAGAAGTAATAAACTGTTATCCTGAAGAATTATTTCAAATGGATTAACAACAACACCCATTTTATTTGGTAAATAAATTAAATGTTTATCTGTATCAAGTGATTCATAGTCGAATATTTCAATAGTTTCGCCGTGAATATTGCAGACATTATTCGGAACTGTATATTCGCCATCTTTAATATAAATTGGCCATTCTTTTCCATATTTATCAACATAAATATGTTCTTCTGGATAATAAGGGCCATCTAAACGTTTTGTTAAAACTTTATTTTCAACTAATGTTGTTGGACAATATTCAGTTGCAAGTAAGTTAGATTCTTTACATATTTCTGCTTCAACATGTATATCATCAAGTTCGTTTGGCTGGGTTCCAGGTAAAAAATACTCATCTTTTACAGTGTTTCTTGGATCTAAATATGAAAGTTTTGTAGGAAGTTTTCCTGATTTTGTATCAACTTTCATTTTTACTACATCATCTGAAATTGTAAATTCTTTATCTGGAAGATCTTCATGAATATTTTTCATAACATAACTCCAGAATTTTGCGCTTACAACACTACCTTGCTCAAGTTGCATATTGTAGTCAGTTCCAAACCATGTTACACCGGCATAATAAGGTGTCATTCCTGTAAACCATGCATCATAATTTTTAGAAGTTGTACCTGTTTTTCCAGCAACAGGCATTCCGGTATTGTTATCTCTGATCTTTGCTTTTGAAGATACACCATTTGTTACACCGGATTGCATAATATCTCTAATAATGAATGAAACATTTTCTGGAATTATTTTCTTTTTATCAGGAATATTATTAAGAATTATTTCACCATTTTTATCTAATACTTTTGTATATGTTATTGTTTCTACTTTTATACCATCATTTCCAAAGGTTCCATATGCTTCTGCTAATTCAAGTGGCGAAATTCCTTTTGTCATTCCACCGAGAGCAACTGTAGATAAATTATGATCATTTATTGATCCTGAATCAACTATAGTAGAAATTCCAAAGTTTTTCATTGAATCAATACATGTTTCTATTCCTAATTTCTTAGCAAGTTTTGCAGTTACAACATTCATTGATTGTTCTATTCCTTCGCGTAAAGTAGAAATACCTCTATATTTATAATCGTATCCTTTATAGCTTTCATACCAATTCAGTGGCCATCTGACTTCAGGATCATCACTTAAATAAGCAGGGATATCATCAATAACTGATGCTGCCGTAAATTGTCTGCTTTCTATCGCAGGTGTATAAACTGAAAAAGGTTTAACCGATGAGCCAGGTTGTCTTGGATATAAAGCTCTATTAAATATTTTTTGACCAGTAATATTTCTTCCTCCGACAATGGCCTTAAGATGCCCAGTGCGATAATCGATAATTAGCATAGCTGATTGCGGTTGTATTGTTCCTTTTTCAGAAACGACATAAAATTCATTATCAATATAAATATTATTATTTGAAAAGTTAAATATATTTTCATTGGAATCTAAAAATTCTCTTGATATTACAACATTTCTGTTTTCATCATATGATTTATATTTATTTGGAATCAATATATCTCTACCTTGATAAGAATATAGTTCTGAAATGTTATATGAACCGTCTATGTTTTTTGAATTTTTTTTATCATTTTCATTGTAAGTATACAAACTTTTAATTACAACTTGAATATTATTTAAAGTTTTATCATCGTTATAGTGTGCGTAAAAATTTAATTTTTTATTTTTTAATAATACTAAATCACCATTTGAATTTAATTTAAAGTCATCTTTAGTAAGAAAAAGCTGGTTTTTATCATTTATTAAATTTGATCGTTTGTAAAGGATAATTTTTTTATTGTCTTCTGTAATGATATTCTTATTTTTGTCAAAGAAGACTGTTACTCTTGGAAATAAATCATTACTACTAAAATATCCTAGTTTATTTAAAGCTTCTTTTAAAATAATAACATTATCATTTTTATATCCTTTTTTAAGTGAAGATGTAATTTCGTCTTCTTTAATAGCATTTAATTCAACAAGTTTTTTGATTGATTGTTTTCCAATCATTCCATCAACTTGAAGATTGTTTTCAATTTGGAAATTTATTACTGCATCTTTTGTGGGTTGATCAAAATAATCAGTAAATATATTATTTGCATATGCACTTTCCAATGTTTTTTGCATATCAAAATCAATTGTTGAATATATGCTTAAACCATTAGTATATAGAAAATCAATAGCATCACTTTTTGAATAATTATATTTTTCCATTAAATCATTTATAACTTCATTTTCTACCATATCAGAAAAATATGATGAAATTTCATTACCTTTGGATATAGTAGGTTTTAACAATGAATAAATATCGGTTTTTAATGCTTTTTCATATTCTTGTGTATCAATATATCCATTTGATTTCATTAAATATAATACAAGCTTAAATCTATCTTCACATTGGTCATTATAAACTATTGTATAAATTTCATTCATTTTTGATATAATTTTATCGTTTTCAGTTAGTTTATCATTTTCTATTAAATACATTGGTGTATATTTACTAGGACTTTTTGGAATTCCAGCTAAAATTGCTGATTCTACAAGATTTAACTCATTAGCTGATTTAGAAAAATATTTCTGACTTGCAGCTTCAACACCTTTTGAATTTGAACCTAAGTAAATTGTATTTAAATATGCTTCTATTATTTGTTCTTTGGTTAAATATTTTTCGAGTTGAATAGTATAATAAGCCTCTTTAATTTTTCTATCAATTGATCTTTCAGATCTTATTTGAAATAAATATAGGTTTCTGGCTAATTGTTGAGTAATAGTAGAAGTTCCTTGAATTCTTTTATCTGAAAAAACAGAATCTTTTACAGCACCAAACATACGAATGATATTGAAACCTGAATGCTCAAAGAATGTTTTGTCTTCCGTAGCAACATAAGCATTTATTAAATTAGGATTCATATCGGAATATTTTACAATTGTACGTAATCCATCTCTATTTAGTTTTTCAAGTTCATTACCATTACTGTCTAAAATCACTGAGTTTTCAACGAGCAAAGTATTAATTTTTGATGGATCAATTGGCTGTATATCTGTTAATGCATTTTTAACTATATATAATGTATAGCCGCCACCAATTAGAGCAGTCAATAGTACTAGTACAATTAAAATCTTAAAAACAGTCAAAATTTTATGACTGGAAGATTTCTTTTTTTTATTTTTTATCATAATTACCTCCATAATTGTTTGCTTTTATTCTCAAGTAATTATATCATAATAATGTAGAAAATTTAAAGAAATGAGTTTTTTTAATTAATTTGTAATAAAAGGCGGTAGATTATGGAAAAGGCAGCGGTACTAGTCGGAATTAGTATATATGAAACTGAGATAGAATTTCAGGAATCTATGATGGAGTTAGAAGAATTATGTGTTTCTTCAGGAATATCTGAATTTTATCATATGACTCAAAATAGGAATGCTTATGATGCAAAATATTTGATAGGGAAAGGGAAGGTTCAAGAGATAAAAGAATTTGTTGAAAGTCATGACATTGATTTGGTTGTCTTTAATGATGAATTAAGTGGAAGTCAGATGGCAAACATTATTGAAGAGGTTAATGTAAAAGTTATTGATAGACCTGCACTTATTTTAGATATTTTTGCAAAACGTGCAAAAACAAAACTTGCTATGCTTCAGATAGAGCTTGCCCAATTAAAATATAGGTTACCAAGATTAAAAGGTATTGGCGAAAATATGTCTAAACTTGGTGCTGGAATTGGAACAAGAGGGCCAGGAGAACAAAAGCTTGAAATTGATAGAAGAAGAGTAAATGAGAGAATTGATGATATTAAAGAAAGACTTAAAAAAATGGAAAATGTTAGAAATATTCAGAGACAGAAAAGAATAAAATCTAGATTACCGATTGTTTCGTTAGTTGGATATTCTAATGTTGGAAAATCAACTTTACTTAATAAACTTGTCAGCGATGAAGTAGAAAACAAAGAAGTATACGTCGATGATATGCTTTTTGCAACTTTAGATACACATTCAAGATTAATTTCTTTAGATAGTAAAAAAGATTTTATTTTGAACGATACAGTTGGATTTGTATCAAAACTTCCACATTTTTTAATTGAAGCATTTAAAGCTACTTTAGAAGAAATTAATACTTCAGATCTGATTTTACAGGTGGTTGATATCTCGGCAAATAATACAGAAAGAGAAATAAAAATAGTAGATGAAGTATTAAATGAATTAAAATGTGAAAATATACCTAGAATTATGGTTTACAATAAAATTGATAAAGTAAATGAGAACATTGAATTAGAAGATGATAAAAGTATTAAAATTTCTGCTTTAAATGATATTAATTTAGATAAGTTATTAAATAAAATTGAAGAAGTAATTTATGCTGGATTAACAAATACTACATTATTATTTCCTTTTGATAAAAGTGATTTTGCTTCATATATTTTTAATAAATATGATGTAATTAGTAATAAATATGTTTCTAAAGGTGTAATAATAAACGTTGATTTGGATAATGAAGATTATAATAGATTTAATAAATATATTTTTTTAGGAAATATTGATGAAGAATTATAGAACTATAAATGAATTTGTAGTTAGCGAATATAAAATTAAAAAATCTAAATTTTATTGTTATATGAAACCGATTGAGTCTAAAGAAGAAGCCGAATCATTTGTTGAAGAAATAAGTAAAAAAAATTATGATGCAAGACATAATGTTCCAGTATATCTTATTGGTTATAATTATGAAATTCAAAAATATTCTGATGATGGCGAACCATCGGGAACTGCGGGAATGCCAATTCTTGAAATGTTGAAAAACGAAAGAATTACAAATATTGCAGTTGTTGTAACTAGATATTTTGGAGGCATTAAATTAGGAACTGGCGGATTATTAAGAGCATATTTAGAAAGTGCACGATTGTCTTTAGATAAATGTGAATTTGTTGATAGAGTAATATTTAAGAAGATTTCATTTTATGTTGATTACACTATGCATGGTAAATTTATGAATTATATTAAAAATAGTGATGTGATTGAACTTGATAGTGAGGAATTTTCTGATAAAGTAAAAATAAAATTGTTTATTAATGCCGAAAGTTTTGATAGAATAGAGAAGGATTTTATAAATATGGTTTCAGGTAAAATAAATATAAGACCTGAGGGGCTTTTTTATGTGTCATTTATTAACAGAAAAAGGTTACCTGGAAAGGAAATTAGTATTGGATAAATTAATAAATGAAATGCTTTTAAAGAAAGAATGGGCTGTTGTTGGAGCAACAAGAAATGTTAATAAATATGGTTATAAAATTTATAAATTATTAAAAGAAAGAGAATATAATGTTATTGCAGTTAATCCTATTTATAGTGACATTGAGGGGGATAAAACAGAGCCTACTTTATTAGATATTGATACAAAAGTTCAGTGTGTTAATATAGTTGTACCACCGAGTAAAGCTGAAAAAGTTGTAGAAGATGCAATTAAACTTAAAATAAAATATTTGTGGTTTCAACCAGGAACTTTTACTGAAGAATTAATTGAGAAAGCTGAAAATGCTGGTATAAAAGTAGTTTTTTATAATTGCATTTTAGTTGAATTAAGAAAGAGAGGATAGTTTAATATGTTAAATATAAATGACAAAATTGAGCTAACAGTGAAATGGTTAAAAGATAAAGTTGATGAATCCAAAACAAATGGATTAATAGTTGGTTTATCAGGAGGAATAGATTCAGCAGTATGTGCAGCATTAATGAAAAAGGCATTTCCAAATAATTCATTAGGAGTAATTTTACCTTGTGGATCTAATAATGTGGATAAAGAATATGCACTAAAACTTGTTGAAAATATTAAAATTGATTCAATTGAAATTGATTTAACAAAGGAACATAACAGTATTTATAAAAATGTAACTGGTAAAATTGAAAATATGAATATTGTTAATGAGAATTTATCAAATGCAAATTTAAAGGCAAGACTTAGAATGAGTACAATTTATGCAGTTGCAAATTCACTGAATTATCTTGTTGTAGGAACGGATAATGCCGCAGAATTATTAACTGGTTATTTTACTAAATATGGAGATGGTGGTGTGGATATACTACCTATTGCTAGAATTACAAAAGGCGAAGTTTATAAATGGGCAGAAGTATTAAATATACCAAAAGAAATTATTGAAAGACCACCTACTGCTGGATTGTGGGAAGGTCAAACTGATGAAGATGAAATGGGAACTACTTATAATATGATTGATAAATATATAATGGGTGAAAAAATACCTGAAAATGATGAGAAGATAATTTTAAATTTATTTAATAGATCAAAACATAAAAGAGAATTACCTGCTCAACCTTCAAAATTTAGAGAGGAGAAATAAAATGGGAAGACATATGGTTATTGCTGGAAAAAAATCAAAAGAGGATTTAAAAAGAGGAAAAATATTTGGAAAATTAAGTAAAAAAATATCCGTTGCTGCTAGAAATGGTAGTGATTTACAATTTAATAATGAATTAGCTTCAATTGTTGATGAAGCTAAAGCTATGAATATGCCAAAAGATAATATTGAAAGAGCAATAAAAAAAGGTTCTGGAGAATTAGAAGGCGTAGAGTATTCTGAAATGATGTATGAAGGATATGGACCATCTGGTGTTGCTGTTTTAGTCGAAGTGTTAACTGACAACAAAAATAGAGCGGTTGCTGCAGTTAGACATGCTTTTGATAAATTTGGTGGGAATATGGGTGGAAATGGATGTGTATCATTTATGTTTGATCACGTTGGAATTATTGTTATTAAAAATAGTGATGAAATCGATGATGATGAGATAATGATGGAAGCACTTGAAGCTGGTGCAGAAGATATTGATATTGATGAAGAATACATTGAAATAACATCATCTGTTGGAGAATTTTCAGATGTAAAAAAAGCAATTAAAGAAAAAGGTCTTGAGTTTGAAATGGCTGAAATAAAGTATGTTCCACAAAATATGGTTAAATTAACTGATGAAATTGATATTTCAAATATGACTAAAATGATTGAAATAATGGAAGAAAATGATGATGTTCAAAAAATTTATCATAATTGGGAAGAATAAATATAAAAAACCTCTTGATTTATAAATCATAATCAAGGGGTTTTATATCTAAAATCTTTTGCATATAAATTTTGATTGAGAAAAATGAAAATGGGTAAATAATATTTAATAAAAATATAATCAATTTTCAGAAAAGTTTGGTGGTAATGTGAAAAGTATATATATAAATGATATGGTGCCTGGAATGCATTTAGCAAAATCGATTTATTCTTTAAATGGAGATTTATTATTAGAAAAAGGTATTGAAATAAATGAAAGAATTATTAACAGCATTAAGAATGTTGGAATTTCTGCTGTATTTATTTATATGGAAAACGGATATGATATTCATACTAAGTTGGAAACAATAGATATTATGTATAAGCATTTTGATGAATCAATAAATACTGAAAGTTTTTCAAAAAGAAAAGGTGTTTTATCGGATGATGCTTTTGAGGAAATAAAAAAAGTGATTTATAAAATTTTTGATATTATCAAAGAAAATGAAAATTTATTAGTAAATATAAATAGAATAATGGAAAAAGATTTTTATACTTATGAACATTCATTAAATGTTGCTGTATTATCAATTTTAATTGCTTTAAGAATTGGGTATGAAGAAGAAAAAGTTATTAATGTTGGAATTGGAGCAATTCTTCATGATATAGGGAAAATTCTTATTACAGATAAAATATTAAATAAACCCGGAAAATTGACTGAAGAAGAGTTTGAAATTATAAAAGAACATTCAATTTACGGATATGAATTTGTTAAAGAAAATAATAATTTATCGCAACTTTCAAAAGATATAATTTTATATCATCATGAACGAGTAGATGGTAGTGGGTATCCTACGGGCGTTAAAACAGATACTCTTGAAAATGGAAAGTATATTAATATAGTTTCTTTTGTAGATATTTTTGATGCTATGACAAATGATAGAGTTTATAAAAAGAAAATGCCATTATATATGGCATTAGAATTTGTTTCTTCACAAGTACCAGATGTATTAGATAATGAAGTTCTTGAAACCATGATTGGTCATATTACACCATTTCCTCCTGGAACCTATGTTCAATTAACAACAGGAGAAAAAGGGTTTGTTATTAGCAACAATTTTGAAAATCCAACTAGACCAATTATAAAAGTTATTTATGATAGTGCTGGGATACGTACTTTTGAAGATACATATATTAATCTTATGAAGAATCTTACTACTTTTGTTCAAGATACATTAATTTTTAAGGAATAAGCGTTTAATTTTATTAAAGTTATTTATAATCATATCGGGATTATATTTTTCTAGTTCTTTTTTAGTGTTTGCTCCAGTGGTTATTGAAATTATTTTTGCATTAATATGTCGCGCTGTAGTAATATCTAAAATTGTATCCCCAATTACATATATTTCATCAAAGCTGTTTCCATATAGTGAAGTGGCTTTTTTTAATGCAACTTCTGCAATACCATATCTTGAAATATTATCTTCCCCAAAACCACCTGTTTCAAAATGTTTCCAGACATCTATTTTTTCTAATTTATATTTAGAACCTATTTTAAGTTCACCTGTGATTAACGCAAGTTTATGATCGGTTTTTTCAAGTTTATTAAGAAATGATATAATATTTTTATTTGGTCTCCATATATCAGTTTTACTATATTCTTTTAGTTTCTTTTCATAAATAGTTAAAAACTCATTCCAAAGTGCTTTATTGTATTCGATATTATGGTTTAATAAAATTTCCCTAAAAACATCCATATCAGAGCGTGCTGCATTATTTATATTTTTCATAGCATTATCTACATATAAAAGTTCATTTGCAGCATCAAAATATGGAAGATCTGTTCTACTGTCTCTTTCAATTATTGTTCCATTAATATCAAAAAAAATTAATTTGCTCATTTTTTCACATCCTTTATTTAATTTTAGCAGAATTTCAAATAAAATAATAATGTTATTTAAAATTTCTGGGAATAATTATATAATACTTGAAGAAGGGGTGCGAATAAATGAAAAAGTATTATGCTGTAAGAGAAGGAAAAAGTAAAGGAATTTTTTTTTCATGGGATGAATGTAAAAAACAAGTTTATGGCTATAAAGGTGCAGAATATAAAAGTTTTAAATCATTAGATGAGGCTGAGAATTATTTAAATGGTAAAAAATCTATTAATCAAATTTATGGAGAAAAAATTGATGAAGAATTAAAAAAGAAATTAACTGTTTTAGCATATGTGGACGGTAGTTTTTCTAATAGATTGAAAAAATATTCATTTGGATGTGTTATTATAGAAAATGATAAAGAAACAGAATTTTATTCTATAGGGAAAAATGATAAGCTTATTTCTATGAGAAATGTTGCAGGAGAACTTCTAGGAAGTATGGAAGCAATTAAATGGGCAGTAAAAAATGGTTATAAAAAAATAATAATTCATTATGATTATACTGGTATAGAATATTGGGCAAAAGGAGAATGGAAAACAAATAAAGAAGGAACGAGAGATTATAAAAAATTCATTGATAAAATGAATAAAAAAATAGATATTGAATTTATTAAAATAGAAGCTCATACTGGAGATACTTATAATGAAAAAGCTGATAAATTGGCAAAAAAAGCAATAGAAGAGTATGAAAAAAGTTTAAAGATATAAGGAGGATTTTATGCGTTGTTTTATTAATAATAACACTGATGTATTTTATAATTTTGCAGTAGAGGAATATTTTGTTAATAATTATAAGGAATCTGTATTTATAATATGGAAAAATACACCAAATGTAATGATTGGAAGAAATCAAAATACTATAAGCGAAATTAATATGGAGTTTTGTGAAAAAAATAATATTAAAATAGTTAGAAGATTATCTGGAGGAGGAGCAGTTTTTAGCAGTCCAGAGAATTTTCAATATACTTTAATAGTTGATAAGAATGAAACGGGAGAACATGGATTTAAAGATATGGCAGAACCATTAATAAATTTTTTAGAAGAGTTAGGAATTGATGCTGAATTTACAGGTAGAAATGATATTTTAATTGATGGCAAGAAAGTATCTGGAAATGCTCAGTATCATAATAAAAATATATTACTTCATCATGGAACTATTTTATTTGATGTTAATGTTGATATGCTTACCAAAGCATTAACTCCGGATCCTACCAAATTAACTGCAAAAGGCATTAAATCTGTTAAGAGTAGAATTACAACAATTAAAGAAAGATTAAAAGATTATGATGTTGATAGATTTATGAGTGAGTTTATGGAGTACCAACTTAGAAATCAATTGAATTATTTAAAAGAACTAACTGAAGAAGAGAAAGGAGAAGTTTTAAAAATAAAAAAAGAAAGATGGGATTTATGGGATTGGAATTTCGGGAAAAACCCTAAATTTTCAAATTCAGTTAAAAGAAAGTTTGATTCTGGTTTAGTGGAAATTAATTATGAAGTAAAATTAGCAAAAATTGAAAAGATAAAAATTTATGGAGATTTTTTTAGTAATCTTAATATAAATGAACTTGAAGATATATTAAATAACGAAAAATTTGAAATAGATTATATAACTGAAAAATTAAAAAATATAAATATATCTGATTATATTAATGGTGTAAATAATGATGAATTTATTAAATTGATGTTTGAGCAATTATAAAAAAGAGTGTAATGCCAATAATGGCATTAAGTTTAGCGCTATGTGGTGTATCGGATGATGACGGTGGAGTTGCTTCATAAGAAAGAATAGAAATTGTATCAGTACCATATTTAGCATCAAATTGGTCAGAAGCAAAAACACTTTTCGATATGGATGGAGTTTTAATGACTGCATTGGCAGAAAAAATAGAAAAACAAAATCTTAAATTGTTAGCTCTATCCTCTAAATTTATGTAGGTTGGATATGAATTATTAGTTTTTAACCGCTTATATGTTTGTTTATCTCAAGAATGTATGATTATTTCCAAAATATTAGTATTTTAACTAATAACCTGTTCAATACAACAAATTATTATTATTGCCAAATTATTTCAGGTTTTGAAAATGGCTTTAATAATGAGAATCAAATTGAAGTTTTAAATAACATAAATGAATATTTAACATTTAAAGACAAAGGAAATTTTAATAAAGATAAAAAATCATTTTTAAACTATAACTTATTAGACGGCGTATTTAAGCATTTTAAAAATAAAGATTATTATGCATTACCCGCACATGTAAATCAACAGATGATGAAAGAAGTTAATGAAGCCTATAAAAGTTTTTTTAAAGCTTCTAATAAATATCTTGAATTTCCTAAAACTAAAAATGTAATTAATATATTTACAATAGAAGTAGTCTTAGAAATACCAGATAAAGAAATTATTAAAAAAGAACCTAATAATATAATAGGATTAGATATTGGTGTTGATAATTTTGTAACCATAACAAATAATGCTAGATTAAAACCTTTCATTATTAACGGCAAAATAATAAAATCAATAAATCAATATTATAATAAGCGAAAAGCATATTTAACTTCGATTT
>JAMOQG010000050.1 GCA_027064135.1 Peptostreptococcaceae bacterium
TTTTTGTAAAGGTTTTATTTTATAATATTTTAAAAAAAGAAACTTTTTTTCTGACTTAACTCATGACTGAAGTCAAAAGTGTGCAGTCAGGTTTCATCAATATAACGATATAAACTGGTAATAAACTGATAGATTTTTTCTATTAATTCAATATAATAGTAACATACTTATATTTTTAAATAAATAAAATAAGAAAATAGATAATTAATTATGATGAAAAGGAGTCTCTATAAATATGACAAATGATAGAAAAAAAACATTATTAATGCTTGTATTAGCGCCAGTATTTTGGAGTACAGGCGGATTATTGATTAAATTAGTTAATTGGAATCCCATTGCTATAGCAGGAACAAGAAGCGGAATATCAGCTATAATAATTTATTTATATATTATTACATTTAAAAAAGATATTGATAAGAAAAAGCTCATTAATAAAGATATTCACAAATGGATTGGAGCATTTTTTTATGCTGCAACAGTAATAATTTTTGTTGCTGCAAATAAAATGACAACTGCTGCAAATGTAATTTTCTTACAATATACTGCGCCAGTTTGGGTTGCATTATTTTCAGGAATCATTTTAAAGGAAAAAGTAAAAAGAATAGACTGGGTAGTAATATTTTTTGTAATGTCTGGAATGATGTTGTTTTTCCTCGGAGACATAGAAATCGGACAAATGCTTGGAAATATTTTAGCAGTTATTAGTGGTGTTGCTTTTGCAGGAGTTGTGCTTTCGCTAAAAATGCAAAAAAATTGTAAAGCAATAGAAGTTGTTTTTTTAGGAAATTTACTTACTCTTATAGTAAGTTTACCATTTATATTTCAATCCATTCCTGATTTCAAAAGTATTATTGGTCTTATTTTATTAGGAGTATTTCAATTAGGTTTTGCTTATATTTTCTTCTCTGAAGCAATTGAAAAAGTTTCAGCAGTTGAGGCAATTCTTATACCTGCAATAGAACCAATACTTAATCCAATTTGGGTTTTTCTAATTATTGGTGAAAAACCAAGTAAATTTGCAATTATAGGCGGTATAGTAGTAATAATTTCAATTTTATCAAGATCAATTATTTTAAATAAAAAACAACAGTTAAATTAATATAATCTTTTGCAATTAAAAAAGATATAAGCCAAATATTTGCTTTATATCTTTTTTAATGTTTTAATTCTAATATGAATTTATAATAAAATTTTATTATTATTCTAAAAAAGTTAAATTTTATTTCTTTTATTTCCCCTTCCTCATATTTATAAACTCCATCTATTTTTTTAGCCATTGCAATAGCAGTATTTTCGTTATTATAATCACCATATATTTGATTATTTCTATAAACTCTATATGGATAAATAATACTTTCAAATTTATCTAATTCTATAAAAATATCATTAAACCTTTCAATAATATCTAGATACTGTTCAGCAGAAAAATAAGGCATATTTCGACAGGTAGACGTTTCAATTGTTACTGTAGGATTGTGAAAATTACTTGCATAATACGCTGTACTATATCCATAGCCATGTGGTGCTATTTTTGATTGATAGTCTTCCATTCTGTAAACCTCTGAATCATCATTTTTACTTGATATAGTTTGAATCGTTTTGGCCAATCTAAAGTTTTCATTTCTATACTGATCAGATAAAAACCAACTATCCCAAAATATATAATTTCCTTGTGAATGAATATCAGTGAAAAACTCAAAATAATATCTATCCATATAATCAATAATATTTTTTGTCTCTGGCTGTAATTCAGTGCCCCAATAAAAAGCAACTGAAGGTTTTTTTGATATATGTAGAGATTGTTTAATTGCACTTTCTTTTATAGAAGTCCATTTATTATTATAGGAATCGAAAAAAGAATCAGGAAAATTATTATTAATATCTACACCATTATTATTTGCTTTCAAATCTCTATTAAAATTCTCACCAAAAATCTCATGTGACTTCCCAAATTTTGATAAATCAAAACCATCTGGATTTACTAAAGGAATAAAATGAATAACATTATGTGATAGCATTTCTAGTGTTTCATTATCACCTTCATTAGCTTTTTTTAAAGTATTTCTTATTATTTCTAAAAAAGAAACTGGTGCAACTACTTCTCTAGCATGCAGTCCTGCAATATAAAAAGTATTTTTTTTATTTGAATCATAAGATGAATTTTTATTAAAAGTTTCAATATGATTACTTATTCTTATAACTTTTATTTCTTTTCCCATTACAGAATCTAAAAGAACTTCGCTTTCAATAAAATCAGGATAATTTTCTACTAATTGATTAATTTCTTCATTAATATCATAAGAAGTAATATTATTTGCATTTAATAAATCAAATTCACAAAATGATGCAAAGTTATTAAGATTAAATATTATAATGAATAGCATCATTTTTTTCATAAAATATTTCCTTCCTAATTTTCAACATTTCAAAAGATTAAGTAGTAGAACTTATAACAAACAAATCTCAAGTTAAATAACTTGAGATTTATATGATATGATATTTCTAAATATTAAAGTCTACGCTTATTACACCTTGTAGTTCATTATTCTTTATTATTGAACTAGAAACTGTAATACAATATTTATCATCTGTTAATGAAATATATGGAGATGAAATATATGAATCATTCTTTTTTGCTTCCTTAAAGAAAGGCCTAAATGAAACATCTACAGTCATCGATTTATCAACATCTTGATTGAATTTTTCAGCAATTCCTTTACTATTTATAACAGCAATAAATGAAATTTTATTTGATAATTTCGTTATTTTATTAAATTCTTCTTTATTAATCTCATCTATATTTTTATTTTTTATTATTTTCTTTATATCTTCCAAAATACTTTTTACTTCATTTAAAAATTTAGTGTCTATTTGCAATTTATCACTATATCCTTTTGCAATATTATAGAATTCATTTGAAATTTCATAAATATTATTAATATTCTGAGATATTAATGTAAGTCCACTAGCTTGTTCTTCTGTGATTGCTACAGTTTCGTCAATCCCATTCGATATTTTTCTACTGTTTTCAGTGCTTTTTTCAATATCATTAACAATATTTTTAGTAATTAAATCTTGTTCAACAATTAACTCATCAATATTTGAAATTGCTTGAATGGTGCTATTTACATCTTCATTTGCTGCTTTTAACATTATAAAAGATTTATTAGCATATTCATTAGTATTTTTAGATTCTTTTGCAATAGCTTTCATTCTATCAGAAATATTAATAATTTCTTTATTTGCTTTTCCCAATTCATTTTTAATTATCTCTGAAGATTGATTTGATTCTTCTGCAAGTTTTTTTACTTCATTAGCAACTACTGCGAATCCTCGACCAGCATCACCAGCTCTAGCAGCCTCAATTGAAGCGTTTAATGCTAATAAATTAGTTTGATCCGATATTGAATTAATCATCTCAACAATTGTATCCATCTTTTTAAAATCTTCTTCTAATCCAACTAAAATATTTGATAATTCAATATTTTCATTTTCATTTTCTTTAACTTTTTCAATTATAATATTTATATTATCACTAGTATCTTTTATTGATTTACCCATATGAACTGATTTATGATTTGTTTCTTTAATTAAATCTGCAATCGTATCTACTCCTGTTGCCATTTTTTCTGAACTTTCCAAAATTTCATTTGAATTGTTCGTCACACTATTAATATCCTCTGCTATTTCAGTCACCGTGTTAGTTACTTCTTCAAAAGTAATTTCTAATTTTTCAGAAGAATGATTTGCTTCAAAAAGTAAATCATTAAGTTTTTGAGATGTTACAGCTATTTCTGATATTAATTTATTTAAATCTTTACTCATATAATCAATTTCATTAAATAAATCATAGTATAATCCCGAAGAATTATTTCCTTTTGAAGAACTAATTTTTCCATCCCTTGCATCTTTAATATAATTAGTAATAATTTCAATATTCTTCTTATTCATTCGTAATTGAAAAAAATTATGCATAATTATATTTACTACTCCAAACCCTAGAAAATAAACATAATGAATAGGCTCCACAACATAAATAACATTAGCGATTAATACAATCAAAATATAATTTAAAATAAAATTTATTAATAAAATCCCTTTTTTCAAAACATCCCCCCCATTTACTATACATATTATTTACTTATTATAACATGTTTTCACAATATTCAGACTTTAAAATATATTTTTTTCTATAAAATATATCACCTAATAAAAACTATATTATTTAAATCTGATTCTTCTTCACTAAATCGATAATTATCAACATTAAATTTTTTTATTTCATCGATAGTATCAATTTTATTTAAAATCATATAATTTAAAATTTTACCTCTAGCTTTTTTTGAATAAATTGACACCTGTTTATATTTAAATTCTGATATCTTTTCTAAAAATTTAATATTTATCAATTTACCATCAAACATTTTTTTATATTCATTTGATGCTAAATTCACTACAATTTCATTCTCTTTCCTATTTATTGATTCACTGTTGATTTTATTTTCCCAAAATTTATACAAAGTAATATCCTTAAATTTAATAGTCATATCTAATCTATAATTTTTAATTCCATCAAAAGGTTTTATAATCCCATATAATGCAGATAGAATAATTACATTTTCACTAAGATATTTAAATTGATTATCTGTATATCTGCTTAAATCCAGTTCTTTATAAACAACACCATTAAAACTAAATATAGCTCGATTAATTTCGCTTCGCTCAAAATTCAAAATTTCATTATAAGTTCTGTCCAGTATCTTATTTTTTATTTTAAAAATTGATGCTATTTCATCTTTTTTATATTGTTTTAATATTTCTTGCAAATAGGAAGCTTCTTCATTATAAATAGGAATTGTTAAACTAAATTCGTTTTGTAATTTTTTATAATTTCTTCCTTTACTTGGTGCAATAAGAATTTTCATAAAACCTCCAATAATTGCTGAATCCTATCTGTTTTATTAAGTTTATTATAGCATTTTTTATATATTCTTCGTTAATTAGATGATACAACTCTATTTCTGCCACTATTTTTAGCTTTATATAAGTTTTTATCCGCTTTTTTTATTAAATCTATAGATTCCATATTTTTATCAGCAATTGTTGTTGCAACTCCTAAACTTATAGTTAATTTTCTCAGTTTATCAGATACGATATTTTCAATATTCAAAAGTTCAACAGCTTCTCTAATACGATCTGCAATAGCAATAACCATTTCATTTGAAATATCATTAACTAAAACAATGAACTCTTCACCACCATATCGTGCAACAATATCATTTTCTCTTAATTTTAATGCCTTTGCTACCTCTTTTAAAACAAAGTCACCTTTAACATGTCCATAAGTATCATTGTAGTTTTTAAAATTATCAATATCTATCATTATTATTGAAATATTAGTTCTATTACTAATTGAATGTTTCCAAAAAGATTCATAGATTTCAAGAAAATATTTTTTATTATATATTTCTGTTAAACCATCTAATTTTAACTCATTTTTTAATTCTAACTGCCTACTATACATATCATATTCTTTTTCTTTCTGTGATTTAAAATTTTGATACGAACTATTAAAAACACCCACTAATGCATTAATAAATTTCTTATCTATACTATCAAAATAATCATCACTATCAGCGCTTATCTCAAAACTCATGCCACCAATAACTTTATTATCAAATGCTAAACCAATAATAGCAGTTTCTTTAACATCAACTACTCCAGCTTTATAATCTTCCTGTTTATCAATTTTATTTTCATTATAAAATTTATCCTCTGTTCTTGAAGCAATATTTTTAACAAATCTTATTGAATTTGTTGGAAATTCAAAATCTAACATAGAAATATCCAAAGTATTTAATTTCTCTAAATCATGACCTCTCGTATCTATAAAACGCACTTTGTTATTTTCAAATAAGTAAATAGACCCAATTGTTGCTTTATTTATTAACTCCATACCAATACGAAAAAGTTCTTTTAAAAACTGATCTTCTTCCTCTATATTTAAGCTATTAAGTTGATTTATTTTATTTACAAGTTCTTTAAAAACATTAAGTGATTCAGTTCTTTTTTTAACAGTATTTTCTAAATTATTCATTACTTTTTCTAATGTTTTACCATATTTAATTTCTTCAGTTCTATCAAAAAATAACATAATATAAGTAGTTGTATTTACATTCTTTTTCTTTCTTAAAGAAATTTGATAAATCTTATTTCCAACTGGTTTTTGATAATTAGAAATATTTTTCATACTCTCTAATTGATTTTTTAAAAAATTAAAAAATTCAATATCAATAATATTGTTAATTTCAATTTCTCTTAATTTTGTATTTCCAAGTTTTAAAGTTTCTCTTAAATTATTATTAATAAATAAAATGTTATTTTTTTCATCAATTTCTATTACACCAACTGGCATATTATCTAATAAGTTAAATATTTTCTTTTGCTCAATTTCAATAGTATTTTTCAAATAATCAATTTTATATAGGGTAAATATACTAACAATAATTACTATAATAAATGCAATAGGTAAAAGTTGCATATCAATAAAATCAATAATTGAAGTTAACATTAAAACATCATGTATTCCAAATAATTGTAAAATAACATTAGCAATTAATAAAAATTTAGCATTAAATTCATCATTTATATAAGCTTTAATTGTTATATAAAACAAATATATTCCAATAAATATTATTGTTATTACAGCTGAAAATACAAATTTAGTTGCTAAAAATTGAGTCGTTACAATAAATATAGATACAAATTGAATTGCAATTATAAAATTAATTATATTATATATTTTTTTATTAAAATATTTTGATAATAAATCATAATAAATATTTGTATATATAAAAAGTATTAAAAATAAAAATATAAATCCATCATATATATATACATTAGAATTAAATGAAATTCCAAACATCTGTAGAAAATATATATCTTCAAATATATATAATAGTAATACTAACAAAGAAAAAAATGATAATTTCGCATATACTAATTTACGCTGTATAAAAAATATTATTAAAGAATAAATCATTATCAATATTAAAACTATAATTTTTATTGCATTTATAAAAATAGTTTTAAATAAATAATTATCTATATCCCCTTCCGATCCAATTATTATTGAATCGCGTATACCAGGTTTCCCATAAACATAATTTGATACATATATAATGATATCAAATTCCTTAGAAGGTGTTTCAAAAGTACATTCTTTTCTTTCTAAACTAGGTTCAATATTATGATTTGATCTGCAAATAATGCCACTACTAATTAATGATTCATCATATATATATACTTCATACTCTCCGTATATCCTTGGAATAATTATTTTCAATTTATTATACGTATCATTTTTCACTTTAATATGAAATGTTCCGTTTCCATAAGCAGATAATTTTTCGCCATTAAATTCGTAATTTATCCAACTACTAGGTAATTTTACTTTCAATCTTTCATCATCAGTAGCATTATTTATTTCTGATAAATTCAATAATTGATTTGGATAAAATTCCCAAATCTTATTCAATTTCAAAATTTCATTATCTTTTATTATATATTCATCATTTTCATTATTATTTAACGCAAAAACATAACTACTTATACCAAAACCAAGTAGAATAATAAGAACTACAATTTTATATAAAAAGTTTTTTTTCATAATACACCCCAGATAATAAGCAAATTCATTTCAATATATTTATTACTATTTTATCATTATTAGAAACAATAAACAATTATATAGCGTAAATTTTAAGTAATATTTTATTTTTTTATTGACAATTAATATTTAAGTATGTATACTTTGTTTTAATAAATTGATTTATCAAAACGATGATTGAGAGTAGTAACTTTGAGTGAAACATTTTAGCGAGCTGATGATAGTGAAAGTTCAGTATGTAGAATTAAAGTGAATGGACTCATGAGTGGAAGCTGAATTATACTAAGCGACTCGGGTTCTCCCGTTATAGAGATAAGATATGAATGTATCTGAATGAGATGGAATGACGATTCCAATAAGAGGTGGCACCGTGATTATTCGCCCTCTAGGTATTTTTACCTGGAGGGCTTTTTTAATTAAGGAATCAATTTAGCTAATTGTATGCCTCATTCATTCTGATTATAAATTTAAAAAAATTAGGAGGAAAAATGAGAAATGTAAATGGTAAATTTGGTAAATTTGGTGGAAGTTATGTGCCTGAAATGTTAGTAGAACCTTTAAAAGAATTAGAAAAACAATTTTTAAAATATTATAAAGATGAAGAATTTCAAAAGGAACTTGCATATTATCAAAAGGAATACATCGGAAGAAAAAATCCACTTTATTATGCAAAAAACTTAACTGAATATATTAATGGAGCAAAAATATATTTAAAACGTGAAGATTTAAATTTTACTGGAGCTCATAAAATTAATAATACCATCGGGCAAGTATTACTTGCAAAAAGAATGGGTAAGAAAAAAATAATTGCTGAAACTGGAGCTGGACAACATGGTGTAGCAACAGCTACAGTATGTGCTCTTTTCAATATGGGATGTAAAATCTTTATGGGTGAAAAAGATATTAAACGTCAAGAACTAAATGTATTTAAAATGCGACTGCTTGGTGCTGAAGTTATACCTGCTACAGGCGGTGAAAAAACATTAAAAGATGCTGTTGATGAAGCATTAATGGAATATGCAAAAACATATGAAGATACTTTCTATTTGCTTGGATCAGTAGTTGGTCCTCATCCTTATCCATTAATGGTAAGAGAATTTCAAAGTATAATTGGAAAAGAAGCAAAAGAGCAAATCCTTGAAAAAGAAAGTAAACTTCCTGATTACTTGATTGCATGTGTTGGTGGCGGAAGCAATGCAATGGGATTATTTAGCGAATTTATAGAAAATAAATCGGTAAAAATGATTGGTGTAGAACCTGCAGGATTAGGCCTTGAAACAGGATTTCATGCAGCAACTCTGACAACAGGAAAAGTTGGTATAATACATGGATTCAAATGCTATAATATTCAAGACGAAAACGGAGACCCTCTTCCTGTATGTTCAATTGCCGCTGGTTTAGACTATCCTGGAGTCGGTCCAGAGCATTCATATTTTAAAGATACCGAAAGAGTATCTTATGAAACTGCAACTGATGATGAAGCAATTAATGCATTTAAAAAACTATCAGAATTAGAGGGAATTATTCCAGCAATAGAAAGTTCACATGCAATCGCATACACTATGAAATTCGCTAAAAATTTAAATAAAGATAAAATTGTAATTATTAATCTTTCTGGAAGAGGAGATAAAGACCTTTACAGAATGAAAGAACAATTAATGCTTTAGCAAAAAAATAAGAGGTGGTTTTTTAACCACCTCTGTTCATTACTTATTTAATTCTTTTTCTATATGCATTACAATATTTGAAAGTGAATTAACATAACTTCCAAATTCATTATCATACCATCCAAATATTTTTGCATGTGTAACAGGCAACTGCAAATCCCCTTTTACACCAATATTATGAAGTAATTGAGGTGGAAGAGGTAAAAATCCAGTTTTAGTAGATGTTTCCACGCCTTCAATTACGGTTGATGCTTTAAAACCTCTTAAATCAGAAGAAACATTTTGTTTATCAGAGTATATTAAAAGACCTTTTTGTTTTCCATTAGATGCTTTTAAATATATATCATTAATATATTTAGCAGTTAATCTAGGTTCTCCAGATTCTTCTAATTTAGCTCTAAATGTTAAATCTAATGTAATTAAAGAAACTGTACTAGTAGGTACTCTTACAGAATCAGCCATAAATCCAATAGCCTTAATCTCAGGCAAAATAAATTCTAATGCTTTTGCAGCTCCAGTAGATGTTAAAATAATATTATTCAGTGCAGATCTATTTTTTCTTAAATCAGTAGCTCCTTGACTAGGAAGTCCATCTAAAATATTTTGATTATTAGTTGCAGAATGTATAGTTGACATTGAAGCTGTTAAAATTCTAGATGTTTCTATATTATCTAAAAGAGGCATCATCATATGAGATAATGCAGTAGTAGTACAACTAGCAGCTGATATAACATTATGTTTATTTGTATCATACTTTTCATGATTAATTCCATAAACTAACATAGTTGCATCATCAGGTAAAATTAATTCTTGACCGCTAATTTTAAAAGGTGCACTTACAATAACTTTTTTAGCACCAGCTAATAAATGGCCTCTTGGGCTTCTTTTTTCTTCATTTACAGATGGATCTAAAAATACACCCGTACAATCAACAACAACTTCAACATTATTATCTTTCCATTTTATTTCTTGTGGATTTCTAGTATTAGTTAAAAATTTAATATGCATCCCATCAATCGAAATTTCATAGTTTTCTTCATCTATAATACTTATCTCAAATTCATTATTTGAATATCCATACATAAATCTGTTTAAAGCGCCATATGTCGAATCATTAGTAATAACAGAAATTAAATCATTTAAATTTGTTCCAACAGTTCGACCCAAATTTATAACAAATCCATCAAAGTGCTTCGCTATCATTTGATTCCATAAAACAAGTTTACCTATTCTTCCTAGACCATTTATTCCTAAATATTTATTTTCACTCATAAAGCCTCCTATACGTATACTATAATCATACGATACATATTGTACTATAAAATTCAATAAAAGTGTATTCTTTTTTTATTTTTTTCATAAGAAACGTTTATATTTCAACAATATCACTGGGACAATATGCTCCAGCCGGACGCAATAAGCCCCGTCTTTTTCAACTTTTTTTCTTTTAATATTTTTACATTATATATTTTTTACACTGAAAAAAAATAGCAATTAATTTTAATTAACTGCTATTCCAATTCCACCAATAAATATATCCCTAAATTTCCTATCAATAATTTTAATATCAAATCCTGCATCTTTTAAAACGAATTCAGTATTTCTATTAAGATTACATCCTCCAGTAATATATTTCCATTGATGATTAGTTTTATTAAATACATATTTTAATATTCCTTCATGTGGTTCAACGTGTTCAATAAAATAAATTGTACCATTTTCTTTTAATACTCGTTTTACTTCATTAAGTCCCTCTAATTGATTTTTAACACTACAAAAAACTAAAGTGAATACAATACTATCAAAGATGTTGTCTTCAAAAGGGAGCTTTTGTGCATCCCCTTCAATCATTGTAATATTAGGATATTTCTTTCTTGCTTTAATTTCAAGACCATCCTTAAATTTAATATCAATATACGCTAATGACTTTATTTTTTCCATATCATAATACTTAAGATTTATTCCTGTACCTGGTCCAAGTTCTAACACAGTTCCATTTACATCCTCTAAAATTTCTTTTCGCATATCATCTAATCCAAATTTTTCAAAATAAAACATAAATGCATCATAAGCAAACATTCCTAAACTCATTTTTCCACTCCTACAATATAATAAAATTTTATTATTTTTCCATATTGTATCATCTAAAACACTTAATGTATATTCATTATATAATCAGTTCGCTTAATTCAATTTGTTCATTAATAATATCTATTGAATTTTTACTTTTTCTAATCATATTTATTTCTGTTTTATATGCTAAATATTCTGATGGAAAATCATGAGAAAGAAAATATAACATTGATTCAGAATACCCATATGCTCCAGCATCTAAAATCGTAATAATATCTCCAATTTCCATTTTAGGAAGGATTTGATCTATAGCAAAAAAATCAAGTCCAGTACATAATTGTCCGCCTATTGAAACAACATCATTTTCAATGTTTTCATTTAATACTTCAATTTTATGTGAATGCTTAATAAGCGCTGGTCTTAATAAATGATTAATACCACCTTTTACAAGTACAAATTTTTTATCTATGCTAGTTTTAATATCAGTTACTTCAGTTACATATACGCCTGACTCTGCTGATAAATATCGTCCACTTTCCAAAATAACTTTGAAATTATCTCTATCTAAAATATCTCTATTTTTATTAAATACATCCTTTAAATTTTTCCCAATAGAAACCATATTTAACTCGTTATTCTTTTTCTCATAATCTATTCCAAAACCACTTCCAATATCAATAGTTTTAACTTTAATACCAATTGTATTTTCAACTTTTCTTAAAAGTTTAAATGCATTTTCAAAATACTCAATAATTAACTCTTCTTTTAATATTTGACTAGCAGCAAAAACGTGAATTCCATCAATAATAATATTTTTAAAAGAATTCATTTCTTCTTTTAATTCAATTAATTGATCTTCATCAATCCCAAATTTCATTGCTCCTCCGCCCATTTGAAGTAATGAATTTTCAATTTTAAATTTAGGATTGATTCTTAAATTTACAACCTGTTTTTTATTTAATTTTTCTGCTATTTTATCAACTCTTTTTAACTCTTGAATAGATTCGATATTTATTGAATAAATACTATTTTCAACAGCAAGTGTTAGACCTTCAATTGATTTAGCAGGTCCTGCAAATACAATTTTTTTAGGATTTACACCCATTTTTAAACAAGCAGTAAGCTCTCCAACTGAAGCTATTTCCAAACCAGCTCCTATATTTTTAAAAATTTTAATGAAATTGATATTAGGATTAGCTTTCATTGAAAAGAAAACATCGATTTCTTCTGGAAAATTATCTTTTATCAATTTATATTTTTTTTCAAGTATTTCACCATCATATAGAAAAAAAGGCTTTTTAGTATTTTTTATAAATTCTATATATTTATTTGTTGGGAATCGCATATTCATTCCTTTCTAAAGAATTTAGAAATTCTTTTAATTTTTTCATACCTTTTTCAATTGCATTTGGATTTGCACCAAATGATAATCTAATATACCCTTTACCATTTGAACCAAATGCAGATCCAAAAATTGAAAGTAAATTTATTTCTTTAATAAGTGCATATGAAAGTAATTCATCATCACCATAATATGAAATATCCACAAAATAATACAGCCCTGTATTTGATTCAACAAATTTTATATTGCTAATATCTTTAAGATAATTTCTCATTATTATTTTATTTTCCAATAACTTTTCAACTACTTCTCTAGGGTTTTCTTCTAAAGCACATAAAGCGGCATATTGACTTATTGAACTAGCACATGAATTAATATACAAATGCGGTTTAACCATTTCATTAATATTTTCTTTATCACTATATATCCATCCAATTCTCCACCCAGTCATTGAATATTCTTTTGATAATGATGATACAACAACAATATTCATATCAAGTGATAAATCAGCAATTGAATATAGTTTTTCATTACCATAATTTAATCCAAGATAAACTTCATCAGATACTATAACAATATTATTTTCATTTGCAATTTCAATTAATTTTATTAACGTCTCTTTTGAAAATGCAACTCCAGTTGGATTTCCAGGATGATTTATAACTATCATTTTTGTTTTTGGATTAATAAGCTTATTTAAATTTTCAAAATCAATCTGAAATTTTTCATCAAGATCATATAAAACAGGTATAGCATCTGACATTTTAGCAATAGGCTCATAAGCTAAATATCCTGGATTTGGAATTAATACTTCATCATCCTTATTTAAAAAAGAAATCATTACAGTATAAATTGCTTCAGCAGCTCCAACAGTAACTAATGAATTATTATAATCTCCCAATTCATATCTTTTAGATATATTATCTCTTAGTTTATCAATTCCAAAATTACTTGTATAAAATGTTTCATTATTATTTATAGCATTTATCGCAGCCTCTTTAATAATTTCAGGAGTATTTAAATAAGGTCTTCCTATTCCTAGATTTACAGTATCCTTATTTGCAAGTTTATTAAGCTCTCTAATTTTAGAATATTCCATCTCCTTTATTTTCAAACTTATCATTATCTTAATGCATCCTCTAATGACAGTTTTACATTTGTTGAGTTATCCCTGTATTTTACAATAATAGGAGTTGAAATTGATAAATTATTTAAAGTAGCAAAATCAGTTTTAATCGGTCTACTTCCAGGCACAACTACTGCATTTGATGGGATTTCTAAAACTCCAAATTCATTTTTAGTAATTACTTCTTCATTTACAATGTCATAAATTGGAGTAGATGCTGTAATTACAACACCTGAAGATATTACTGCATTTTCTCTTATTAAAACACCTTCATAAATTCCTGAATTTCCTCCAACAAAACAATTATCTTCAATAATTACAGGAGATGAATTTACAGGTTCCAATACTCCACCTATTTGAACACCTGCACTAATATGACAATTTTTCCCAACTTGCGCACAACTTCCCACAAGAACATTCGAATCAAGAAGTGTTTTTGTATCAACATACGCACCAACATTAACATATGATGGTGGCATAACTATTACGCCCTCTTCAATAAAACTTCCTTTTCTAAGTGATGTTCCTCCAGGAACAATTCTTCTAGTAGCATCATTAAATTTTTTTACAGGATAAGTATCTTTATCATAAAAACTATTTCCGTTTCCAGAATAGTCTACAACTTCTCCTATTCTAAAGCCAATTAAAATTCCTTTTTTAACCCATTCATTTATTACCCACTTGCCATTTACCTTTGATGCTGATCTAATTTTACCTAAATCTAAAAGTTCAATGAATTCATTAAAATCTTCTTTAACTTTTTCAATCTCATTTTCATTAAATCCCTCGAAATATTCTTCAATTCTATTTTTTAATGTCATATTCTTCTCCTTATAAACTAACTATTTCTCTTATTATATTCTTATTTTCATTTTTCATTTCCACAAGCGGAAGTCTTACTTTTCCAGTATCCATCTTAAAAACTTTCATGGCTTCTTTAATTGGTGCAGGATTTGTTTCAATAAATGCACCTTTCATAATTGGTAACATTTTATTATGAATTTTAAGTACCTCTTCTACATTTCCACTCAAATAATTTCTTACAAGATCAGACATTTCTTTAGGATATAAATTACTTATAACAGATACCACACCATTTCCACCAAGTGACAATATCGGAAGTGTAAAACTATCATCACCACTCATAAGATTAAAATTGTCTGATTTTGAGTGAATTTTATCAATAACTTCTTGAATTTGATTTAAATCTCCAGACGCTTCTTTAACACCTATTACATTATCTAATTTTGAAATTCTATTTAATGTTTCAGTTTCAATATTTATTCCAGTTCTTCCTTTAATATTGTAAACAAGAATCGGAATATTAGTTTCATTTGAAATAGCTTCAAAATGTCTAAATATACCTTCTTGAGTTGGTTTATTATAATAAGGAGCTACAATTAAAGCAATATCTGCACCAACTTCCTCTGCGTATTTAGTATTTTCAATAGTTTTTAATGTTGAATTAGTACCAGTTCCAATCATAAGAGGTACTCTTTTATTTATTTTTTCAAAACATACTTTAATTATTTCAAATTTCTCACTTTCTGTTAAAGTTGGTGTCTCTGCAGTAGTACCTAACGCTAAAATACCGTTAATGCCATTTTCAATTTGAAATTCTATATTTCTCTTTAACTGTTCATAATCTACGTTTCCTTCATTATTAAATGGAGTTATTAAAGCTGTATATGCACCGCTAATTTTCATTATTTACCTCCTCAATAAT
>JAMOQG010000051.1 GCA_027064135.1 Peptostreptococcaceae bacterium
AGTAGATATTTATAATGGTGTAGATATTGATTTTAATGAATTCAGATTGAAAAGTAGACGCGGATATAATGGATATTTAAAATTTCTTGAAGATATAAAAGAGTTAACAGATATTGAAAAAAGCTGGATGAACGGTTATATTGAAGGATTTCTTTTAGAAATTGAGAGAACTTCTATGGCAAAATCTTATAAGATTCCTTTATTAAAAGCATTTATTGATGAAAATAAATTAAAAATGAAAGTTTCATTAAATGAAATAGGTATTGAATTTAAAAATTATTATAGTGACAGCAAATTACATCAAAAAGATTTAAATAATAAAAGGCATTTTAAGTGGGAAAATTGGGATTTAAATAATTGGGAAAATGAAGCGAGAATGAATCCAATAAAATATCTAAATAAAACTGAGTATTTTTATTATGATGAAATTAATAAAGAGTTTAAATTTGCTGATGAATTAGAAAAATTCAATGGTATTGAATTAAGAAATCATTTTAAAGATATAATTGAATATAAAAATATTAATTATTTTGCAAGAAGATATTAGTTTATATTAAAATAAGCCTATAGATAGAAAGTAACTTTGTTAAGTATCGAACAAAAATAAGGTTCACAAATTATAATTAAATTTAAGAACCGAAAAGAGGTAGCTATAATGAAAAAAAAGATTATTATTGTATTAATAATGATATCGTTATTAATTAATATAACGGGATGTAGTAATGAAACCTTAACTAACGATGAAGAATATATTCCATTAGAAAAATATTTAGGAATAGATTATAGTACCTTAAGAGATAGTCAAATAGATGAGTTAAATATTATATATAATAAAATAAGTAATTTTCAGGGTGATTATGATAGTGATGAATATTATGATCTATTAGATGAATTTGATCAAGTTCTTTATAGTTTTGGGGTAGATGTACCATTTATGTCATTAACACAGATAATTGAAACTATGAAAGATACATTTTCTGAAGAAGATTATAATAAGTTATTAAAATTAGATGAAAGATATAATGAATTGAATTATGAATTAGATGGAGAAGAAAAAGAAGATTCAAAAGAAATATTAGAACTCAATGAAATAGATGAAAAAATAGGAACTATATTTGAAAAATATGAAATAGATATAAATGAAATTTGGTCGCAATTAGATAATTATGCAGTACAGCTTGCATTATTTGATATATCTAATAAAGAAATTACTCTATCTGAAAAAAGCATTAAAAAAATAGATGCAATAAACAAAGAAGAATTAGATTTATATAATAAAATTTGGAATCATTTAAGGATTTTACTTCCAGATGAATATATGTCATTATTTACTAAATTTGAAATTAATACAGATGGATATGAAAATATAATGGCATATGTAGATACAGAAGATGAAGAAAATTTACAGTGGAGAATTACAGTAGATATTAGAGATGCATTAAAAAGTGATGGTTCATTTAATGATGAATTCGATATAACGGCAGTACATGAAATAGCACATGTTTTGACACTTAATAAAAATCAAATGTATGATGGAACCGATGAACTTGATACTTATACAGTTGAAGAAGGAACACTAAAAAAAGATTCATATTTAAATTTATTTTATCAAAAATTTTGGACCGACATAATAAGTGAACATGGAAAAACAGTAAAAAATGATGAAGATGTTGATGGAGTAGCAAAGTTTCACGAAAAGTATAGTGATAGATTTGTTACAGAATATTCAGCAACAAATCCACCTGAAGATATAGCAGAATCATTTGCAATGTTTGTTATGAAAGATAAACCAATAGGAAAAGAAATAAAAGACGAAAAAGTAAATTTCTTTTATCAATTTAAAGAATTAGTAGAATACAGAGATTTTGTTAGGGAAAATTTAGGAATATAAAAATAAAAAATATTATGAAGGGATATGAGTATGAAGAAATTTGATGAAAGAGATATAATGTTTTCGAGAATGAGTTATGAAAAAGGAAGTATTTCTTATAAAGACTATTATTCTAGGCATCCTGAAAAAAAAGAATTTGATGATTATCTTCGAACGCTTCCTAATATTTGCGGTATAGGAACTGAAACTTATCATCCTATTAATTCTAAATTTCCTGATTCTATTTTTAGATTTCTAGGAGATATAAAAGAACTTTCATCTGGAGAAAAAGCTAAAAAAGTAACAGAAGTTAATAGCGTAGAGATGAGTAGTAGAATTAAAAAGTTTTTAAAATTTTTAGGTGCAGATGCAGTTGGAATTTCTGAAATGAAAGATGAATTTTATTATTCTCATAGAGGAAGAAATAGCAAAGTATATGGAAATGAAGTTGTTGAAAAACATAAATATGCAATATCTTTTTTGGTAGAAATGGATAAATCTATGATGAATAGAGCTCCAATGCTTGAAGAAGTAATAGAAGTTACAAAAGGTTATCTTAATGCGGGCATTATTGGACTCGTGGGCAGTTATTTTATTAGAGATCTTGGATATGATGCTAGAAATCAAATGGATGGCAATTTCCTTTCGGTTGTTCCGTTAGTGGCTAGAGATGCAGGTCTTGGAGAGATAGGAAGAAATGGTCTGCTTACTACAAAAAAATATGGGTCAAGAGTTAGAATAGGTGTAATTACTACAGATATGCCTTTAGAAGTTGATAAAAGAGAAGATTGGGGTTTGGAAGAGTTTTGTAAAATATGTGGAAAATGTATAAAAACATGTCCTGGAAAATCCATTTCAATTAAAAAAACTTATGATGAAAATGATATGTTAAGATGGAAAATAAACCATGAAACTTGTTATGAGCAGTGGAGAAGATTAGGAACTGATTGTGGAATATGTATTGTTGCTTGTCCATTTTCACAAGGGATAGATGAGACCTTAATAAATGAAATGAAAGGTAATAAAAATAAAATGATGAAAATACTAAGAAAGCATGAGAAAGAACATGGTATAAGAGAATTTATTAAGAATCCATTAGATATTGTATCAGATTAAAAGTTAACGCTATAAATTAAAGAATATCAAAAAGAAAGTACTTGAGGATAATACATTAAGTGCTTTTTTAAAATAATAAAAAATGATAAAATGAAATTATTGAGAATATTAGATATTAGTGAGCTTCAGTTTAAAGGATTAAGAGGAGAGAAAAATGATTAATAAAGAACAAGTTATAAATGCAATAACAAATGATAATAAAACAATCCGTAAGTATGCAATGGATTATTTTTGTGTTAATGAAATGACAGATGTTCAAGTAACTACTCAAATTTTAGATGCTTTAGATAATACTGATGATAGATTTGAAATGATTGAGTATTTAAGTAATATTGAAAATGCGAGTAAGAATGAAAAAATATTAGAAAGAATAAATGGAAAATATTATTTTGATTCTGAACTAGATTCACTAGTAAATGGAATAATTGCATTTGCTGATGTAGAATTATTGGCTAAAAGAAATGATATTAGACCTAAAATAAAAGTTTTTAAAAACAGAGTAAAGGAAAGAAGAGAATATTATAATACAGATTTTGATGAGTTATGGAAACTATATTGGGAAATAGATTTTATGCATCCGGAATTTGAAAATATGGCAATAATATTAAAAATATTATCTGAAAGAAAAGATTTTAATTATGAAAAATTTCATAATGAAATTAATATACCAGCTCGAGCAGGGAATGAAGAGGCTAAAGACTATGATATATGTGAATTGGCTGGATATCTTAAAGATGAATATATGATAGATTATTTGTTTAGTAAATTATATTATGCTGAAGATTATATCTCAGAAGTCGCAGCAAAATCATTATCAAAAATTGGAACTGAAAAAGTAATTACGAATATAAAAGAAAATTATTCTGAAATGCCATATAACATTAAATTGTCTTTCATAACAATATTAGAAGAAATAAAAATAGAAAAAAGTGAAGAGTTACTTTTAAAATTATATAAAACTGAAGAAAATGAAACTTTGAAAAGTTTAATGATTGGTGGGTTAGTAAAGCATTTTTCTAAAGATATAATACCTTATTTATTTAAAGAAGTGGAAACTAATGTTAATTATGATGCTATTGAGTGGTTATATGTTATTCATACAGTTAATAAGATTACTCATCCGAAATTAAAAGAATGGGAAGAAAATGTTGTTGAAAAAGAGGAATTAATAAGAAAAAATAGAGTGGATGACTATAATCAAGAAAATTTTAGTCCAGTAAAAGCTATAACTTCTGAAGATAATAATATTAAAATAGGAAGAAATGATCCTTGTCCGTGTGGTAGTGGTAAAAAGTATAAAAAATGTTGTATGAATAAATAAAGTTTTTTTCAAAAAGGAGTTTGAATGGAGAGATTTGGGTTTAATATAAACGGATATGATATTGAGTATTTTGTTATAAGGGACCATATTGAAAAGATTAAAATAGTTGTAGAAGCAAACGGAAGAGTAAATTTATTTGCTCCATACAATTCGACAGATAAAAAAATTATGGATTTTGTTGAAAAAAATGCAGTATGGATTTATGGAACGATGTATAAATTTGAAGTTGAAGCTGGTAAAAGAAAAATAGTTTTTGATTTTACTTATAAAGACAGAAAATTTAAATATAAAATAATTCGCAAGAATATGAAAAATATTATTACAAAAATTAATAATGGGGAAATTATTGTATCTGCACCTTTTTTGGTTGACGATGAAAGTGTTAAGAATGCTGTTCTTGAGAATAAAAGCTGGATTTACGATAATATGATTAAATATGAAAACAATAGAAGCAATAAAAAACTATATAAGACATTTCAAAATGGAGATAAACTTAAATATTTAGGAGAAGAATTCACTTTAAAGGTTATTGAAGAAAATAATAATTCTATTAGAATTGATAAAGATAATAAAATGTTTTATTTAAAAACTGAGGATAAAAATGATATTGAGTTAAATAGAAATATATATGAAACAATTCAAAAAAGTCATGCTAAATTCTATTTTAGAAAAATATTGAATAGGATATATGAAAAAGTTAAATACCTTGGAATTCTATATCCTCAAATGACTGTTCGAACAATGAAAACAAGATGGGGAAGCTGTAGTTATAAAAAAATAGAATAACATTAAATGCATATTTAATTGAACATTCAATAGAATTAATTGAATTAGTAATATTGCATGAACTATTACATTTCGTCCATCCAAATCATTCGTCTGAATTTTATAAATTAAACGAAAAATTAATGCCAGATTATAAAAAACGCGAAGAACAACTAAATAAAGAAGTAATTAGAGAAATATAATTTAAATAAAAAGAGGTGAGTGTTAAGTTATTAACTTATATTTATGGATAAAACAACATTAAACTTACTAATTGGAAAAATGAAGAAGAAAAAGTTATTAGAATTAATCAATCAGATGACTTTATACAGTAGTGTTGCAGAAAAAATATTACTAGATTATTGTAAAAATGATAAAATGATAGAAAATAAAAATATTGTTTTTGAAATGCAATTACAAAATCATTGGGATGCTGCATATTCTATTATTGATGATGCCAATAGTTATGGTGGTTGTCATTATGAAGAAGAAGAATTAGCTTGTGATGAAATATTTGAGATGCAATCTTTAATAGCAAAATATGAAATTTCATGGGAAGTTAGAAAAGATATATTAGAAAAAATGCTAGAACAAATTATATATGATAATTCTGGGTTTACCGATATTCTTTTAGAAACAACTGAGGAACTTTGTCAAACAAATAATGAATACTTATATATGGCAGATTTGTTATCAAAACATAATGATAGTTATTATAGAAAAATTGCTGCTTCTATTTACCGTGAAAAAGGAAATAATATGAAATTTCTTGAAATACAAAAAGAAAATTTAGTATATGGTTCTGACTATGTTGAATTAGCAAAATATTATCAGAAAAATGGAGAAAATGATAAAGCTTTAGAAATTGCATGGAAAGGATTTGATAAATGTGAGGGTCGATTAGATGAAATTTATCATTACTTATTTAAATATTATGAAAAAAAAGGTGATGAAAAGACTCTTTGGGAAATATACAATAAAGGACAAAAGAAGCAATTTGATTTAGATTATATAACAGAATTAATCTATGATTATTCAAAAAAACAAAATGATAATTCTAATCAGAAGAAAATGTTATTAAAACTTGTAGATATAAGTAGTAATAATGATATTGAAAAATGGTATAAAAAATGTAAAGTTGAATTAAGTACTGCTGAATGGACGAAAAATGAAACTGAAATATTAAAAAATGTTAAGCATAAAAATATAAGTTTGTATTTAGATATTTGTCTTGAAAGTGGTAATACAAAGGAAGTTCTAGAATATATTAAAAAACATTCGAATTATTTTGGTTTTGATAGTATAGATTTAGGCCACAAATATTCTAAAAAATTAGTGAAAAATTATCCAAATGAAATTTTAGAATTATATTGGAAAGAAGTAAGTATATTTGTGAATAAAGGTAAAAGAAATAATTATCATCATGCTACTACTGTATTAAAAGAAATAAAAAATATTATGATCAAAAATAAACAAAAAGATAAATGGGAATTAATGTATAACGAATTCAAAACAGAGCATAAACGTAAACGACTTCTTATGGAAGCTATTAAGGAAAGATTATAAGTAATAATTTCTTGAAACACTCATGTCTTGAGGCACGAGTGTTTTCTATTATAGAAAAAAAGAAACCTAATTTTTAGATTTCAATGAATGAGTATTATTAATTTATAATTATTTAGAATTTCTTTTTCGTAACTCTCTATATATATTGCTATCTTTTCTTAAATCGATAATTACTATAATCATAACACCATTAGTTTCTTTTAATTCATAACCTACACGGTAATTGCTGTCAAAACGGAATTTTAGATAGTTGTGGAGTTCTTTAGCTAATGGTTCACCATAACCACCTTTTGCTTTAGGCAATGGATTTTTGGCGATTTCAGAAACTTTATCTCTAAGTTTTGCAATTTGCCGATTTGTTAGTTTTAACTTTTTAATATCTTTTGCTACAGCATTATCCCAGATTATCTTATATTCTTGCATAATTAAACACCAAGAGATTTAAAGAACTCATCATGTTCAACGTATTTCGTATTTGGATTAGCAAGTCTTTCTTCCATCAAATTGAGTAATTCTAAATCCATTTGTTTCTCAATTATTTTTTCCATAGCTTTAAATTGTTCATAAGGAACTAATACGGCGGAAGGTTTATTATGAGTAAGAAGTATCTTAGGACTAGTAAGTTCTTTTAAATATTTACCAATATGTTTTTTGAATTCTGTTATTGGTAATACCATATTTTCAAATGTTTCAGCAATCATTTTCATCACCCCTTGTATGTATAAATTATAACATAGAATATATATATTGTCTATATAACGTGCGAAATAAAGTGCGAAACAAAGTGCGAATGATATATATGCCAAGAAAAGACGTGATTCACTGTAGGTGGTACTCCTGAGAAAAGTGTGTATCATCTGGGAACTTATAATGTTAAGCGTACATTATAAGTATTTAAAATTAAAAAGAATGTTGTGCAATAATTTTACGATGCACGTGTTATACAATACAAGTACAGAGGAGGTGTCATATTAATGTCAACTAAAAATGTTACTATACGCATGGATGAGGAATTAAAAGAAGCATCTGAAAAATTATTTAAAGCTTTAGGTTTTAATATGTCTACTGCAATTACTGCATTTGTAAAACAAGCCGTTAGAGAGCAAAGAATACCTTTTGAGTTATCTTTAAATGTGCCTAATGCTGAAACACATTATGCAATATTAGAAAGTGAAAGATTGATTAAGGATCCTAAATCAAAACGGTTCATGTCTATCGACAAATTAATTAAGGATTTAGATGATGAAATATAGTATTATAAGAACTGGACATTTTAAGAAAGATTATAAATTAGCCAAAAAACGTGGTAAGGACTTACTATTTTATTTAATGTCACCTAGAACCTGATTGGTTATTAATCTATAAGATAGTTAATAACGAATTAGCATTAGTTTTAACACGCATTGGTTCACATAGTGATTTATTTAGATAAATTTTTTCTGTGTTGAAAACAAATTATGTAGATTAAAATAATTTTAAGAAACATGACAAAGATAAAATAAATCACTGAAAACTTAAAAGTTTGATATAATATAAATGAAAATGACGGAATATTCTGAAAATAGAATTAATTATTTATCGCTTCAATTAGGTATTTGATCACTTTGCATTGAAGATTGCACAGGAATTTGTGAAATTATATTAACAGCAACTCTTGGAGTAAGAGATGTTTTTTAAACAATGAAAGGATGTGGATATGAGTGGATATAGTGACAAACCGATTTTAGATAAAGAATCTGATATTTTTGAAGTTAAAGATTATGTAGATAGTTTAAGTGAATTTATAAAGATATGTAGTACACCTATGACAATAGCTATACAAGGTGATTGGGGTAGTGGTAAAACTAGTTTTATGAATATGATTAAAAGTGAAATAAAAGATGAAGTGGCAACAGCTTGGTTTAATACATGGCAATTTTCTCAGTTTAATATGGGAGACCAACTTCCGGTAATTATGATGACATATTTTATAGATATGTTAACTGATGAAGGTGAAAAGAAAAATAGTTTGTTGAAAAAAGTGGGTTTATTCGCAAAAGGAGCTGCAAAAATTGGAGCAACTGCGATTGCTGAACAGACTTTAGGAGGCACTGCAACGGAAAATTTATTAGGTGGCTTTGAAGGTGAAGCGATTAATAATGCGAGAGTGATTGCAGATCTTAAAAGAGAATTTGAAGAAGCTGTCAAAGTAAAACTTAAAAATGAAAATAAAAATAGGATGGTAGTATTTATTGATGATTTAGACAGATTACAACCAGAAAAAGCTGTTGAACTTTTAGAGATTTTAAAAGTATTTTTAGATATTGAAAATAGTATTTATGTTCTAGCAGTTGATTATTCAGTTGTTTCTCAAGGTATAAAAAACAAATTTGGAGGTAATGTTTCAGTAGAAAAAGGTAAAAGTTTTTTTGATAAGATTATTCAATTACCTTTTAAGGTGCCATTAAATCAATATAATGTAATTGAGTATATTAGATCGTTATTAAAAGGTGTTGGCGTAGAAGTAGAAAATGATGATGTGTTATTTCAATATGAAAAACTAATAAGACTATCAATTGGTAGGAATCCAAGAAGCATAAAAAGACTGTTTAATTCATTTATGTTAATTAACATGGTAGCAATTAAAAAAGATATTTTCGAAAAGAAGTATGAGCAACATATGAAAAAAGTTTTATTTGCAATTCTTTGTATGCAAATGCAATATGATAAATTGTATGAGTATATTGTCGAAGAAAGAGATTCAATTGATGAAGAAGGAGTTAGATTTTTCAATAAACTACAAAATGTAGAGAATTTAAAAGATTTACTGAAGATTGAAAAGCCAGTGTTATTGATGGATATGGCAGCGTTTGTAGAGTTGTTTAATGAGGTTATTCAACTCGATGATGATTTAAATATATCACCTGAAGAACTTGCATACCTTCAGAAACTGTTGAGTTTTTCTACTCTCACTTCAAAAAGTGGTCAAGTTGAATATAATCCAGATAAAGACTATATGAGAAGACGTTATGCTAAATGGGTAGCAAATGAATTCAATAAAATAATAATCGAAAAACATGGGGACAAATTAGAGGAACTAGGTATTTTAAGCAAAATATACTTAGCAAGAAACTCAAAAATCGTTTATATTTATACATTTGATAAACATGATAAATATGGATATTCTATGTATAATAACTCAATGATAAGATTTGAAACTACAATACAAGTTAATAAAAAAGAATTGTATATGTTTGACACTTATGTATTGTCAAATGAAAAGAAAGGTCTTCCTATTGGTGTTACGGATTATGATGTATCTTCTTATAATAAATCTAATGAACATAAGTATTTTATTCAAAGAAAGAAAAACCTAGATATTAAAACATCACATAAGATATCACCATATGATACTGCAATGAAATATTATGAGTTGATAAAAAATGATTATACGGAGTATTTAAATTATTTTAAGTGATTCATAATAAAAATCTGGTAATATGTAGAAAAATTAACTGTGTATTTCTAGGCGTTAATTAGAATCATTTAAAAGCAGAGAAAGGAGATCATAATGCAAAAATTTTATGAAGAAATGTTAAAATGTCAAATAACAAATATAAATCCAACAATAATCTATAATGAAGGATGGATGACTAGAATCCTAGTTGAATATTCTGTGGAATATGGAATTAGTATTAATGAATTAAATTTTGGAGATATCAATAATTGGACTTCTGAAGGTTCATTATCCAGTCCTTTTCTCAAAACAAAAATTAAAAAAGAACGTCATACACGTACGGATATAGCATTTGGAGATTTTGATATTAATTATGAAGAACGAAGTGAAATAATGGTTAAAAATGGTAAAATATTTGGAGTAATTGAAGCAAAAATGGGAAGTAAGTTAAGTAAAGGAACAACAAATGCGAAAAATTACAACCAAGCAAGCAGAAATGCAGTATGTATAGCAAATAATATAATAGATTTTAATTGTGAATCATTTTTCATATTAGTAGCACCAAAATCAAAAGTAAAACAACGCAAATTAAATATGCATATTGAAAAATCAAATATATTAGATCAAGTTAAAAATAGATTTAAAGGTTACGATAATGCATTCTTACAAAATCATAATTACTTAAAAATAATTAAAAAAATTGAAAATATGAAAATTTTTATAGTTACATATGAAGAATGGATAGAAAAATTTAGTAACCATACTGAATTAAAACAAGACCTTCAAGAATTTTATAATAAGTGTAAAAAATGGAATAATGTGAAGTAAAATTAAAATAAAGATACGGATGACCGAACAAGGAGAATTATATGCTTAATAGAAATATTCCGATTTCATTATACATTCAATTAGCAGATGGTATAAAAAGAAAAATTGAACAAGGATTTTATGAAGTAAATTCTAAAATTCCAAGTGAAAAAGATTTGATTTAGAAGAAAGTCAAAAAAGAAACCCTTCAATGATGAAATAACTAAATAACTATAATAATAGATCAATACTTTTATTAAAAGAGTAATTGATCTTTTTTTTAGGGAAGTAAAATTGTTGAATAACTTATGAATAATGAGTGAAAGATATTACTAATTTGATAGTTATTTCTAATAATGGGTATCTTTAAATGAGAATTTGAATTAGATTTTTGTTAAAATATATTTTAAAGAAGGGAGAAACATATGAAAAAAATTATTGCTGTTATTATCATCATATCTGTACTTATGCAATTAAGTGGTTGTTCTGCACCTAAAATAAGCAAAGAAGAGGATATTATTAATCAAATATATGGCGGTTTTTTATATACTTCTAATCTTAAAGCTGAAAATAAAAATGAAAGGAAATTCAACGACGAAAGAAAAAAAGCAATTAAGTTCTTTATGAAAACAGTTGAAAATACAGCAGAAATTTCTTTTAAAGTAATAAACGAAATTGAGGAATATGAAGATAACTTATTGAAATATATGGATAAAATTGAAGATGAAAATGAATATATTCAAATTCAAGAAATTGTAAATAAAATGATTTCTTATAAAGTAACGATTAATTCATATGAAGAACAAATTAATACATACCTTTCACTGAAATCTGAAAATGAAGTTACTGATACAGTAATTGATAATTATATGTTTACTGATTTAATTAATTTAGTAGAAACTCAGAATCAGTATATTTCATGGCTTAAAGATAATGAAATTATTATCTCAAATTTAATAAGTAGTGAAAGACAATCAAATAAATTAATTTCTTCAAGCGAAAAAATATATGAAGATATTGAAGATAAATATAATGAAATGATATTTGAATATCAAAAGCTAGCCAATATGTATTCATATATTAGTTCTGCTGATTATTATGCAAATTTATATTATATGAATGAAGTTAAAAGAAATATAGATGTATTAAAAGAAGATCAACCTGATGAAGCAAAAGAACTTGAGGATTTATATAATAAAATTATAGCAATAAATTCAAAACCGGCTATTCTTAGAGAAATTCCGAAAAATGAAAAAAGTTTTCAATTGATAAAAACAGTATATGCTTTAGACGATGATGCAATAACTGCATTTTTATACTTAGAATATTTCACTGAAGTTCTAATTATTGAAGGTGAGGAATATAGCGAGGATACTAAGAAAGAAATTAAATCAAAAGAAGCTGTTGCAATGCAGGAAGAAATTAAAAAAAATAATTTAAAGAATCAAGAGATTATTAATAAAATTTCTGCTGGGCAATCTGCAATGAGTTGGCTTTCTTATGATCCGGATTTGCAATTTGCAGGAATTTTAAATGTTATGTCTAGTACACTTTTATCAAAAAAAGATAAATTAAATCCAGCTCAATATGAGGCAATTAAAAATTTAATTACTAATGATTTAGAAAAAGTACTTGGAAATAAAAAAGGTGATTTTCTTAATATAATTATTAATACTAATGCAAATCAATTAGTAGAGAATTTTAATAACTGGAAGGATAAGACTAAGAATTTAAAAGATTTAAATTTTAATAGACAAGAACTAATAAGTTTATTAAATATGTTAGGACTTAATATTGAAGAAGTAAAGGCAGAAGAAGTTAAGACTGAAACGCCGACTGTTGTACCTACTCCAGTTGTTGCAGATGTAGCGGTAACGCCGCAAAATATAAAATACAATATTACTGAACTTATTGCTACGCTTAGTGAAATTAATAGTATCAATCCAAGTATGGGAAATGATGAAATATTAGGCGCTTTATTTGGATGGAAAGATGATGTTAATTACAGTAAATATTCAAAAGTAGTAGACTCTGGTGTATGGGATCACTATGTAGATAGTGAAAATAATAAGATTGGTTGGGCAGAACGTAGTAATAATGTTGGATACGCATATATTTATTATTTTCCTAATGATCTTCCTTACCATGTTGAAATAGAAAGAGGGTTAGAAGGGAAAAACAGTGATATTTATTCAATAGATGTTAGAGATGATGATATAAATAAAGTGATTTCAATAAAGTTAAAAAGGGATGATAAAAGTGATGTCTATTATCCAGTTTTAGTTGATATAATTCAAAAACTAGATCGTGAACAAGATGGCTTAAATATAAAAACAAATGCAAATTCTCAATATGTTAGAAACTATTCTTTAGGTAATCTTATAGATTTAGTAGCCTATAAAAAAGGGATTATTGTAAAAGAAGAATATCATGAATATATAGAAGATGATGTTATAAGTAATATTTCAGTATATGCAGAAAATGGAGATATGTTGGAAACATATGAAGAAAAAAATGGTAAGCTAGATGGAATCTACACTACATATTATGAAAATAAAAATATCAAGTCTAAGATAGATTACGTAAATGGAATGAAAAACGGAAATTCATATAGGTATTATGAAGATGGAAAAAATAAAGAAATTACAGTATATAAAGAGAATAAAAAGAACGGAGAACATAAGACTTTTTATGAAAATGGGCAATTGTCATTAAAAGAAGAATATGAAATGGGACTTGAAAATGGAATGTTTTATTTTTATGATTTGAATGGGAATCTCAGAAGAGAAAAAGAATACAAACATGATGTATTAGATGGGATTTACCGTGAATACGCTGTATCTGCTGAAGGTAATTATTTGGAGACAACTTATGTATATGGTCAATACGAAAATGGCAAAGAAGTTGGATATTGGGAGTGGGGAACTTTTGGCGATGTGTGGATTGCTAAACGAAAATATTCTAATGGTGTAATGACATACTTCCAAAATAGACAAGAAACCATTTACTATAATGATGATGGTACAGTAAAAAAATGACATTGAATATATGACAAATTTAGCGGAGTATATTTTGTTAAAACAAAATAAAAATTGAATAATCGTAATTATTCTGACAGAATAGAATAAAAGGGGGTGCTATGATGGTAATAAGAGAAGCATATTTAAAGCGAATACGTCCATTCTATGAATCAGATTTAATAAAAATTATTATTGGCTACGCCGTTCGGGCAAGTCCGTATTCCTAAGGCAAATTCAGAATGAATTAGTTGAAAAAGGGATTGATCCTTTAGATATATTATATATAAATTTTGAGGATCTTGAGTATTCCTTTATTCAAAATGAAATGGATTTACATCGATATGTTAAAGAAAAAGTAATAGAAGGCAAGAAGAAATATTTATTTTTTGATGAAATTCAAAATGTTGAAAATTTTGAAAAAGCAATAAATTCATTTAGAGCAACTTTAAATTGTAGTATATTTCTAACAGGTTCTAATGGAAAGTTATTATCAGGTGAGTTAGCAACACACCTATCAGGTAGGTATGTTAGTTTTCGAATTATGCCTTTTTCATTCAAGGAATTATGCAAAATAAAAGATATTGATATAGATGATGCAACCGATAAAGAGTTCATGGAATACCTGAATTATGGTGGTATGCCACAAAGGTTTTTAATGCAATCTGAATCAGAAATAAAAGTATATCTTCGAGATTTATATAATTCTATTGTTTTGAGAGATATTGTCCAGAGAAGTAAAATAAAAGAGGTGGACATATTGAATCGAATCATAGAATATATGGTTATGAGTACTTCCCAAACATTTTCAGCAAAATCTATTTTAAAATATTTTGAAAGTGTAAATAGAAAGGTATCAACAGAAACTATATATACATATCTTGAATATATTACTTCATCATTAATTCTAAATAAAGCTGTTCGTTATGATATAAGAGGAAAAAAATTCTTACAAGATCAGATAAATATTATTTGTCTGATATGGGATTATCAAGGATTAATAATACTGGATTTAAAATTGAGATAGGAGCCTTAATTGAAAATATTATATATAATGAACTCATTCATAGAGGATATGAAGTATATGTTGGGAAAACGTTAAATAGTGAAATTGATTTTATTGTTATGAATGATGAAGGACGCACCTATTCTGAATCTCGCACGATTGAAATCACGTGGTTCTAACTTCATTAAGTTTCTCAAATACTCTCACTTAACTAAAACCATTAAGTTACAACATATATGAACTCACTTAAATACTGTTAGAATTTCACTACCAAGTATTCTTTTGAATACATTAGCGATAGTTTAAGGCTCAATTCAAAACCTTTTTTTGTTGTTTTTTTCTTATTTATTGTTTCTATATTCCAAAACTGCTTATTAATTTATGTTTTCTTTTTTTTAAGTTTTCTAATCTTTCTATTTCTTTTTTGTGTAATTTATTAAAGTTTTCAAATCCTTCTATCATTTTTTCTCTGTTTATTGTTTTTCTGTCTTCTATGTTTACATTTTTTATTATATATGCGCTATATAAATCTCTTTGTATTTTATTATCACCTATTATATTCCATCTTTCTGATAGTGG
>JAMOQG010000052.1 GCA_027064135.1 Peptostreptococcaceae bacterium
TGGTCAATCCTTTAAATTATTATCTAAGAAATGTTGGAATATAAATTGTAGAGCCGTATACGAGACCCGTATGTACGGTTCAATGAGAGGGAGGTAATTCTTAGCAATTGCTTCTCTACTCTATTAATAATGATATAATAATATACTAATAAAGGATATTAAAAAGGGGGAGTTTTATGATTAAAAAAGGATTTAAATTTGGAATGCTTTTACAAATTGCAGTAGGACCTGTCTGTATATACATATTTAATGAATCAGTTAGAAAAGGTGTTTTAAGTGCATTTGTAGGAGTAATAGCAGTGGTGCTAATTGATGCATTATTTATAGGATTATCAATTGTTGGAATTTCAGCAATAGTTAAAAAGAAAGAAAAATTATTAAAAATATTTGGTTCATTAGTTTTAATAATATTTGGTATAAGAATGATAGTATCTGCACTTCAAATTACAGAATTTAACAATATTAATCTAATTGAAATTAATTATTTAAAAACATTTATAACTGTATTGTTTTTAACTGCATCTAATCCACTTACAATTATATTTTGGTCTGGTGTTTTTTCAACAAAAATTATTGAGGAGAAGTTTAATAGAAATGATGAAATAATGTTTGGAATTGGAGCTGTATTTTCAACTTTCTTATTTTTAAACTTTATTGTTGTTTTGGGTCAATTTACAAAGAATTTTTTATCATTAAAATATATTATGTATTTAAATATTCTTGTTGGTTTAGTTTTAATTTATTTTGGATTAAAACTTGTATTGAAGCCATTAGTGAACAAATCTAAAAAGAAAGGTGTATTAAATGAGCATATATCAAAAAATAATCATTAATAAAAAAGATGTAGATATATTAAAACAAGCTGATGATAAAATGAAATTGTTAATTGAATCAGTAGGAGATATAAATAGAGAGTATATAGAAAACTCATTTATTGCACTTGTAAATTCAATTGTTTATCAACAAATATCATTTAAAGCAGGTAATTCAATATGGAATAAATTTGAAAATTTAGTAGATGAAATAACTCCTGAAAATTTAGATAAAATTGATTTTGAGGATTTAAGGAGTTGTGGACTTTCAAAATCAAAAATCAAATATATTAAAAATATTGCTGATGCAATAATGAATAATGAATTAAAAATTAATGAATATGATGAAATGAGTGAAGAAGATATTTATGAGGATTTAATTAAGATTAAAGGCATAGGACCGTGGACAATTGAAATGTTTTTAATTTTTTCACTAAATAAAAAAAATATAATGAGTTATGGAGATTTAGGGCTTAGAAAAGGTATAGAGTGGCTATATGGTATTAAAGAAGATATCACTGAAAAAGAGTTTAATAAATATAAAAAGAAATTTTCTCCATTAGGAACTTTGGTTTCATTCTATTTATGGGAGATAACTATTAGAAATTATTTTAAATATAAAAATATTTATAAATTAAATTTAAAAAACAATGTTGTATATATGAATTCTAAAGTTGGAATAATTGAAATTCAATCTAGTGATGGTAAAATCATAAGTCTTGATTTTGTAAATGAAAAATTATATGCTGAAAAATCTGAAGAAGTACTAGAAAATGCGAAAATACAGCTTAATGAATATTTTAATGGAGAAAGAAAAAAATTTGATTTACCATTAAAATTAGATGGAACAGATTTCAGATTAAAAGTTTGGAAAGAACTTCAAAATATACCGTATGGTATTACATGTTCTTATAAAGATATTGCTATTAAAATAGGAAATAAAAACGCTTTTCGTGCAGTTGGTGGAGCAAATAATAAAAATAAAATTGCTATAATAATTCCTTGCCATAGAGTAATTGGATCAAATGGAAGTTTAGTAGGATATGAAAGTGGAGTTGAAAGAAAAAAAGTTTTATTAGATCTTGAGAAAAAATATTATATGGAGGTGGAAAATAAATGACAGAAAAAGAATTAATGTTAGCAGGTGAACTCTATGATGCTTCTGATGATGAATTAGTTAAAGACAGATTTAAAGCTAAAACAATATGTCAAAAATATAATCAATTGCTTCCAGAAAATATTAGTGAAAAAGAAGAATTGTTAAAAGAGTTATTTAATTCAAATGAAGAATGTACAATTGAAGCAAATTTTCAATGTGATTATGGTTATAATATTAAATTTGGTAAAAATTTTTACATGAACCATAATTGTGTTATCTTAGATGTAAATACTGTAACTTTTGGAGATGATGTTATGATTGGTCCAAACGTTCAAATTTACACTGCTACTCATCCTATAAATGCTGAAATAAGAAATAAAGGAAGAGAACTAGGATATAAAGTAATAGTTGGTGATAATGTTTGGATTGGTGGCGGAGCTATAATTTGTCCGAATATAACAATTGGAAATAATGTAGTGATTGCAGCAGGAAGTGTTGTTGTGAAAGATATTCCTGAAAATGTTATTGTTGGAGGAAATCCTGCTAAAGTTATAAAAAGAATCATTTAGGTAATTGACAATTGAAATTGAATAATGTATATTTGTAGTACCCCCTATATATAGGGGTAGGAGTGTGAATATGAAAAAAAGAGTAGCATTAATATTATTAGCTGTATTTATGATGGTCTTTGGAATTTACCGAGGAGAAATGGCTGTTGTATTTAATAAAGCTGTTAATATATGTTTGGAGTGTATCGGAATTGGCTAATAAAAGAAAAATAATTCAGGGTATTACAACTTTTGTTTATAATTTTAATCTTAAAGGTTTTTTTACTGGAGAAATTTATACTGGTAAACTTAAAAACGCTTGTGTTCCAGGACTTAATTGCTATTCATGTCCAGGTGCAGCTGGAAGCTGTCCAATTGGAGCTCTTCAATCAATACTAGGAAATTATAAATATCAATTTTCATTTTATATTTTTGGTTTCTTAATGCTAATCGGGACCATATTGGGGCGTTTTGTTTGTGGATATCTATGCCCATTTGGTTTATTTCAAGAGTTATTATATAAAATAAAAAGTAAAAAATTTAAAATTAAAAGAGTATTTGTATATACAAAATATTTTATTTTAGCTATTTTTGTAATTGCTTTACCATTATTTCATACTAATGTAATAGGTCTTGGTGATCCAGCATTTTGTAAATATATATGTCCAGCTGGAACTATAGAAGCAGGTATTCCACTTGTTTTATTAAATAAACCTCTACAAGGTATAGTGGGATGGCTTTTTGGATGGAAACTGTTTATTTTAATAGTATTTATTATTGGTTCTGTTTTTTCATTTAGACCATTTTGTAAATTAATATGCCCACTCGGTGCTATTTATTCTCTTTTCAATAAGGTAAGTGTTTTTAGATATGCTTTTGATGAAGCAAAATGTATAAATTGTAATAAATGTGTTGAAACATGTAAAATGGATGTTATACCACATTTAAATGTTAATGATATTGAATGTATTCGTTGTGGTGAGTGTATAGAAGTTTGTCCGACTAATGCATTGACTCAGATTGTAGTTTTAGGAGATGGTAAAAAAAATGAAGAAATTAATTAGTGTTTTGATTATAATGCTTTTAGCATTATTTACTGTAGGATGTATTGAAAAAGTAGATAATAAAGAAGTGACAATAGATGAAAATCAAGTAGAAAGTAATGATGTTCAAGAACAAGTAACTGATAATACGAAATTTGTATCTTTTAAAGGTGAAGATATGGAAGGAAATGAAGTAACTGAGAAAATCTTTAGTGAAAATAAATTAACTATGATAAATATTTGGGGAACAACATGTCCACCTTGTATTAATGAAATGCCTTATATTGAAGAAATTAATAATGAAATGAAAGATTCCGGTTTTGAACTTATTGGTGTAGTTGCAGGTGGTAAAGCTTCAAAAATAGATGCAGAAGATATTTTTAATAAACTAGATTTACATTATAGAAATTTATTACTTGATGATAAATATCTTATGGCACTTAAGGTACAATATGTACCAACAACTTTTTTTGTTAATAGTGAAGGAGAAATTCTTGGAGAAGCACATATTGGTGCGATAAGCAAAGAAGAATATTTAGAAATAATAAATGGATATTTAGAAAAATAATATTATTAATAGTAAATCACCTGTATTTTAGGGTGATTTTTTTATTATTGGAATCATTGTTAAATTTTAGATTAAAAGATTGTTTTATTTTAGTTAATCATGTATAATTACTATGAAATATATTTCAATTAATACTAATCTAAATACAGGATGAAGAATTCGGGAGAGAATTATTAAATTAATCACCGAAGGAAGAAGCTTTTTATGTTGTCAATAGAAAGGGAATTTCTCAGGTAAAAAGGACCGGTTTTGGACTAACTTCTGGAAAGCTGTTATTAAAAGCAGCACCGAAGGTGCAATTTTATCTTTTGATAAAAGAAACTCTCAGGTAAATTACAGAGCATACGACATTTATTTTGTTGTTTGCTTATTTTTATTTTTTGGAGTATTTATATAAAAAATGTTAAATATTTAGCAATGATTACAACTTTAGAATAAAGGGAGGATTTTATGTGCTGTGAAGATTTAAAAGAAGAAATTGAAATAAGTGAAGAACAATATTTAAAAATTGATGAAATTTTAAACATGTATCAAGATCCAGAAGGTAATTTAATATCGATTTTACAAAAAATTCAGAGTGAATTGAATTATATTCCAAAGGTAGTAATATCATATATTTCTGAAAAAACAAAGATATATGAATCGAAAATATTTGGGGTTGTTACATTTTATTCTCAGTTTAGAATGGCACCTATTGGTGAAAATTTAATTATGCTTTGTCAAGGAACTGCATGTCATGTAAATGGTTCAGAAAAAATTGGTGAGACAATAAAAGAGTATTTGAATATTGATGTTGGAGAAACAACTGATGATAATCTATTCACTTATACAAATGTTGCATGTCTTGGTTGTTGCTCTTTAGCTCCTGTTATGATGATAGGTGATAAAACATATGGAAATTTAACTACTGATAAAGTGAAGGAAATACTAAAAACAATTCAGAAAAAAAATTAGGAGGAGGCTAGACATGAAAATAAAAGTTGGAGCAAGCAGTTGCGGAATCGCTGCTGGAGCTAATAGTTTGATTGAAATTTTAGAAAGTGATTATAGTAATATTTCAACTGAAATTACAGGATGTATAGGTTTATGTTATTTAGAGCCTATTATTGATATATATGATGAAGATGATAATTTATTTAGACATGTAAAAGTAACACCTAATGATTTAAAAGAAATAATAGAAAACCCTAAAAGTGAAAAAACTTTAATAAAAAAGGAAGATGAAGATATATTAAATAGACAAACAAGAATAGTAACTGAAAATTATGGCTATATTAATCCTGAAAAAATGGAGGATTATTTAAATGCGGGTGGATACAAAGCTATAGGAAAATGTGTGAAAAATTTAACACCTAAAGATATAATTGAAGAAATGAAAATTGCTGGATTAAGGGGTAGAGGTGGAGCTGGTTTTCCAACATGGTTTAAATGGAATGCAGCTTTAAATTCTAAAAACGAAAAAAAATATATTGTTTGTAATGCTGATGAAGGCGATCCTGGTGCATTTATGGATAGATCAGTTTTAGAAGGGGATCCTCATAGATTGATTGAAGGAATGATGATTGCAGGATATGCAATAGAAGCTGATGAAGGTATTGTCTATGTTAGAGCTGAATATCCTCTTGCAATTAAACGTTTGCAAAAAGCAATAAATGATGCTAGAAACTATGGTTTACTTGGCAAAAATGTTTTTGGAATTGAAGGATATAATTTTGATATTAGAATAAAAGCTGGTGCTGGAGCTTTTGTATGTGGTGAAGAAACTGCATTAATTGCTTCTTTGGAAGGTGAACGTGGAATGCCAAGATTAAAACCACCTTTTCCTGCACAAAAAGGTTATTTAGGTTTACCAACTAATATTAATAACGTAGAAACTTTAGCAAATGTTCCGTGGATTATTAATCATGGTGCATCAAAATTTGCTAGCTTCGGAACAGAAACTTCTAAAGGCGCAAAATTATTTGCGTTAACTGGAAAAGTTAAAAAAGGTGGACTTGTAGAAATTCCAATGGGAATGACTTTAAGAGAAGTTATTTTTGAACTTGGTGGCGGAATAAAAAATGATTTAGAATTTAAAGGCGTTCAAATGGGTGGGCCTTCTGGAGGCTGTTTGCCAAAAGAAATGCTTGACTTGCCTATAGATTATGAATCAATTACTAAAACTGGTGCAATTATTGGCTCAGGCGGAATGGTAGTTATGGATGAAACAAATTGTATGGTAAACATGGCTAAATTCTTTTTAGAGTTTACTTGTGACGAATCATGTGGAAAATGTACTTATTGTAGAGTTGGAAATAAAAGAATGCTAGAAATATTAACTCGAATTACTGAAGGAAAAGGTAAATTAAGCGATCTTGATTTATTAGAAGAGTTAGCTATAAAAGTAAAAGAAGGATCACTTTGTGGTCTAGGTCAAACAGCTCCAAATCCAATATTAACTACATTAAAATATTTTAAAGATGAATATTTAGAACATATTGAAGAAAAAAAATGCGTATCGGGCACTTGTAAAGATCTTATACATTATATAATTAATCCTGAAAAATGTGTTGGATGTACTTTATGTAGTAGAGTATGCCCTGTTGGTGCGATTGATGGGAAAGTTAAGGAAACACATTTCATTAATGAGGATTTATGTATTAAGTGTGGAAAATGTTATGATACATGTAAATTTGATGCGATTTATATCGATTAAGGAGTGATAAAATGCCTAAAATATTAGTTAATATAGATGGAAAAGAAATAGAAGCTTTTAAGAATCAAACAATTTTAGAAATATGTAAAGATAATGATATTGATGTTCCAACATTATGCTATAATGAAAAATTAGAAAATTTTGGAGCATGTGGTTTATGTGTTGTTGAGATAGAGGGAGCAAATAAATTATTTAGATCATGTTCAACAAAAGCGCAAAATGGAATGATTATTAAAACTACTAGTAATAGAATTCGTGAATCTAGGAAAACAACTCTCGAACTTTTATTATCGTATCATACTGGTGATTGCAAAGCACCATGTACTTTAGCTTGTCCAGCCAATGTAGATGTTCAAGGTTATGTAGGACTTATTGCTAATGAAGAATATGGTGAAGCATTAAAATTAATTAAAGAGAAACTACCATTTCCAGCTTCAGTTGGAAGAGTATGTCCTCACCCATGTCAAACTGATTGTAGACGTGATACTATAGATAATCCAATTTCAATTGCTTGGTTAAAAAGATATGCTGGAGATATTGATTTAGCAAAAGAAGAGCCGTATTTGCCTAAATTAGAAGAAGAAAAAAATAAAACAATTTCAATTATTGGTGGTGGACCAAGTGGCCTTTCAGCGGCATTCTTTTTACGTAAAAAAGGATATAAAGTTCGAGTGTATGAAGCAATGCCTGAATTTGGTGGAATGTTAAAATATGGTATTCCATTATATAGACTTCCAAAAGAAGTATTATTAGGTGAAATAAAATTAATTGAAAAAATGGGTGCTGAATTAATACCAAATATTAGAATTGGTAAAGATATAAGTTTTGAACATATTAGAGAAAACTCAGATGCTGTTTATGTTGCAATTGGAGCATGGAAAAGTTCAATAGTTAGATGCGAAGGTTCAGATTTAAAAGGTGTTCATGGTGGAATTGAATTTTTAAATAAATTTGCTATTAATGATCCAATTAAAACTGGAAAAAGAATAGCTGTTATTGGTGGAGGAAATACTGCAATGGATTCATGTCGTACTGCTATACGACTTGGAGCGGAAAAAGTATATGCTATTTATCGAAGGACAAAAGATGATATGCCAGCAGTAGATATAGAGATTGAAGAGGCATTAGAGGAAGGTGTGGAATCAAAATTCTTATTAAATCCAGCAGAAATCATTAATGATGGAAATGGGAATGTTAAAGGAATTAAATTAGAAAAAATGGTAAAAATAGGAATGGATGCAAGAGGCCGATCAAAAGTTGAACCTACTGGAGAATATGAATACCTTGATGTTGATTCTGTAATTATGTCTATTGGACAAAAATTAGACAATAATGGATTAGAGACAATCGAATTAAATAAAAGAGGAAATATTGAATCAAAAGAAAAAACTTTTGAAACTAATTTAGATGGTGTTTTTGCTGGTGGAGATTGTATTAATGATGGTGCGGATATTGCAATACATGCTGTTGCAGATGGAAAAGATGCTGCAATAATTATTGAAAGATATTTGAATGGTGATGTTAGACCAATTAGTGATAAAAATTATTCAAAAAGAAAGAATTTAACTTTAAAAGATTATCCAACTATAGTAAAACAAGATTATACATTTATGGAACATGAAACTCCAGAAACTAGAAAACATAATTTTGAAGAAGTAGTTCACGGCTATACTCCTGAAGATGCAATTAAAGAAGCTGAAAAATGTTTAGAATGTGGATGTAAAGAAGTTTTTAAATGTGATTTATTGAAATATTTAAATGAATATGATGTTGATCCAGAACGTTTAGAAGGTGAAAAATATATCTACGAAATAGATGATAGACATCCATATATTATTAAAGATTCAAATAAATGTATCCATTGTGGAATGTGTGTAAGAGTATGTGATGAAATAATGAATGCTGGTAGTTTAGGATTAGTTAATAGAGGATTTAAAACTGTTGTACTACCTGCACTTGATAAAGCTCTTGATCAAACAAATTGCTTAGGCTGTGGGCAATGCGTTAATGTTTGTCCTACTGGAGCACTACAAGAAAAAATGGATATTAAAAAACCTATACCAGTAATACCTGATATAACCAATACTGTTTGTTCTTCGTGTTCGATAGGTTGTAAAGTAAATATCGAATCAAAAGGCAGCTTGATTTTAAAAGCGATTCCAGATTATTATGATGAAACAAGTGGCGGTTTATTATGTGCAAAAGGAAAATTTGAATTTAATTGCTCAAATGATAAGAATAGGTTATTAAAACCGTTAATACGAAAAAATGGTAAACTAGTTGAAGTTTCTTTCCAAGAAGCAATTTTATATGCAGCAAGAAAAGCTCAATCGTTAAATTTATTAAATGGCGGAAATAAACTTGGTGTTACAATTTCGGATAAATTAATGAATGAAGAAATTTATTTGGCAAAATTATATGCTAATGAAATTTTAAAAAGTGATAATGTATTTAATTTGAATGGTAGAAAAAGTGGACTTAAAGAGATTTTAGGTATTGACGCATCAACTAATACATTAAATGAAATCAATCATACTGACGTAGTAATCACAATAGGTGCTGATCTAATGAAAAATAATACCATTGCTGGAATAAAAGTAAAAAAAGCTTTTGATAATGGTGCTACTATTATAAATATTAATAGTGAATATACTAAAGCAGATGATTGGGCTGATATTTCAATTATTGAAGATAACATTTCTGAAAATATTAAAGATATTTATTTAGGACTTGATAGTAAAAAGAAAGTATCTAAAAGTGTTAAAGCAATAATTGATATTTTAAATAATAAGAAAAAAATTATGTTTATTTTTGATGAATCAAATGTTACGACTAATGATGAAATTATTATAGCCTCAATAGCAAAACAAACTAAACATTTAGGTAGTCCAAGAAATGGCATTATTAAATTAAGAAATCAAATTAATAGTCAAGGACTTGTTGATATGGAAGTTTCTATTGATGCGGATAAATATTTACAAAAAATTGTAACTAAAGATATTCTTGGATTATTTGTTATTGGAAATGAATTACCTAAAGACATTAGATTAAATCAATTAGATTTATTAATAGTTATGGCAACTCATTTAACTGATGAAATAGAAAAAGCTGACGTTATAATCCCAATGGCAACATTTATTGAGTCAGAAGGAATAATAACAACTAATGATAGAAGGATTTTAAAAGTTAATAGAGTAATTGATTCGAAAATTGGTTATAGTAATTTAGAATTAATTATAGAATTAATGAATGTTTATAGTACGAATTTCAAATTTAAAAATGAAAGTGAAATACAGAGTGAGATATGCAAAAACATTCACAATTATGATGGTTTATGTAAAGTTGATTCTAATGATGCATATTGGCCAATAGATGGATGTAGAATACTATTTTCAGAGGATTGTAAATATAAATTAAATCCATCAAAATTAGAATTTGGAGATGAAGAAATTAAAATAATTATTGGATAAACATTAATCAGTCTTAGTAATAAGGCTGATTTTTTGGTTGAAACAAATTCAGTATTATTATAGAATGTAAATGGTATTAGATAAAAACGAGGTGAAAGATGGGTAAATTATATTCTATATTAATAGTTGATGATACAAAAGAGAATATTGATGTCTTAGCAGGGCTTTTAAAAGACAATTATAATTTAAAATTTGCATTATCAGGGAAAATGGCATTATCTATTGCTGAAAAATTTAAACCTGATTTGATTTTACTTGATATTATGATGCCTGAAATGGATGGATATCAAACTTGCAAAAGTTTAAAAAACAATGTTAGAACTAAAGAAATACCAGTAATATTTGTTACTGCTAAAGTTGAAATTGAAGATGAAAAGAAAGGTTTTGATGTTGGTGCAATTGACTATATTACTAAACCAATAAAACCTTTAATTGTTAAATCTAGAGTTAGAATGCATTTAGCAAATTATAATCAAAAGAAAGAACTTGAATTATTAGTTGATGAAAAAGTAGATGAATTAAACAAAATTAATTATGAAATAATTAATATTTTAGGTCGAGCTTCTGAATATAAAGATAATGAAACAGCTCAACATTTAAAAAGAACAAGTGAATATAGTTTTCTTTTAGCAATTAAGGTTGGATTAACTATAAAACAAGCTAAACTTATTAAAAGTGCAGCTCCAATGCATGATATTGGAAAAATTGGTGTTCCAGATGATGTATTACAAAAAAATGGACCTTTAAATGAGGATGAATGGATTTTCATTAAGAAACATCCGAAAATTGGAAAAGATATATTAGGAAGACAAAAGTCGGAACTTTTAAAAATAGCGACAAATATTGCATATGAACATCATGAAAAATGGGATGGAACAGGTTATCCAAATGGTTTAAAAGGAGTAGATATTACTTTGGAAGGCAGAATTACTGCTATTGCAGATGTTTTTGATGCTTTAACTAGTGAAAGGCCATATAAAAAGGCATGGCCTTTAGAAAAAGCATTTGATTTAATTCAAAATGAAGCAGGAAAACATTTTGATCCTGAACTTGCAAAAATATTTTTAGAAAATAAAGAAGAAATTATTGAAATTAGAAATGAAATTATGAAAGGTGAAATTTATGACAATTAAAAGAAAATTAGCTGGTAGTTTTATAATTTCTTTTATAATTATTATATTTATTTTTATGACTTTTATTATTCCTAACTATATGCGACTTCGAACGGAAGATTATAAAAAAGATATCTTTAGGAATATGAAAAGTGTTGAGGAATATATTAAGTATGTAATGGAAACTGAGAAAAATATATATAGTCAAGAAGAGTTTAATAGTTTAAATAAAGATGAATATATGGCAAAGATTGATGATGTATTATCAGATTTTTTTGTAAATATTTGGGAATTACATATGGGATCTTTTCATATTATAAATGGAAATAAAGAAATAATCATTAAAGAAAATTCAGAAATTGTTTTTCAAGATATTGATAATAATAAAATTGAAAAAATAAAAAAAAATATTCAATTGGGTGGTTATGATAGAGTTACTATTGATAATGTGAGATATTTAAGATTTGCTAAGTATTCTGATGATGGAGAATTAATTTTTTATCAATTAATTGATGAGAAAATAGTAAGAAATAAAGATTATAAGTTAATAACGCAAATAATTTTTGCAAGTATTATTTTTCTGCTTCTATTTACAGGATTTATAACATTTTTTATACATTTAATAATAATATTACCTATAAAAAAATTAAATGATGTAACCACTGAAATTATTAATACAGGTAATCTTAATACAAGAGTGGATATAAATTCAAACGATGAGATTGGTAAAACTGCAGATTCCTTTAATATTATGGTAAATGCTTTAAAAGAATCTAGAGAAAATTTAGAAGATTTAGTTGAAAAAAGAACAAAAAAATTAGAAGAAGCAAAAAAAGAAGCTGAATCTGCATCTGTAGCCAAATCAAATTTCTTAGCGAATATGAGTCATGAGATTAGAACTCCAATAAATGCTATAATTGGATTGAATGATTTACTAAGTAATACTGATTTAAACTTCAAGCAAGGAGATTATGTTGATAAAATAAAAAAATCAGCAAAAAACTTATTAAACATTATTAATGGTATTTTAGATTTTTCGAAAGTAGAAGCAGGAAAAATGATTCTAGAAAATATTGATTTCAGTTTAAATGAAGAAATTGAAAATTTATCGAGTATAATTGGAATTGAGGCTACAAAAAATGGTGCAGAATTTATTATTAAAGTTAATAATAATGTGCCTGATGGTTTGATAGGAGATTCAACAAGATTAAATCAAGTATTAATAAATCTAGTAAATAATGCAATTAAATTTACTAATAATGGTGAAGTTTTACTTGAAATTTCATTATTAGAGGAAAATGATGAAAATGTTAAAATTAATTTTATGATTAAAGATACAGGTATTGGAATGGTTACTGCTCAGATTGATACACTTTTTGATGAATTTACACAAGCTGATTCATCGACAACAAGAAAATATGGTGGAACAGGATTAGGATTGGCTATAACTAAAAAAATTGTTGAACTAATGGAAGGTACTATTACAGTAGAAAGTGAATTAGATAAAGGAACTGAATTTAATGTTAAATTGATATTTAAAAAAAGCAATGTTATTTTTAATAATCTTGAAATTGTTAACATTAAGGATCTAAAAGTTTTAATTGTTGACGATAATGAGAATACCCGTTTAACTTTTGAAGAATATATTAAACCAATTGCAAAAAAATATTATAGTGTATCAAATGGTTTGGATGCTATTGAAGCCTTAAAAATTAATGAATATGATTTAATAATTTTAGACTATAAAATGCAGCCTATAAATGGATTTGAAACAATTGAAATTATGAAATCAAACACTCAAATTAAAAAAATACCTAAAATTATTTTAGTTACTGCTTTTGGTAAAAATATTATACAAGATGATTTAATAAAATATAATATTGAAAATATTTTAATGAAGCCTATACAGAGATATATATTATTAAGATCAATTAATAAACTATTTAGTGAAGATATTCAAAATGAAGAAGAAAAATTGAATGATATAAATATGCATGTTAAATCAATTAAAATTTTAGTTGCTGAAGATAATGAAATAAATCAAATTGTGGTAGTAGAACATTTACAAAATAGAGGCTTCAAAGTAGATATTGCAAATAATGGGAAAGAAGCTGTTGATAAAGCAAAATTGAATAATTATGATTTAATTTTAATGGATTTACAAATGCCTATTTTATCTGGATATGAAGCAAGCCAAGAAATTGTAAATAAATATAAAAAGGATGTTCCAATAATTGCATTATCAGCTGATGTATTTGATGGTGTTAAGGAAAAAGTAGAAGAACATGGTATGAAGGATTATGTTTCAAAACCAATTGATTTTAATATTTTGTTTGAGAAAATTGATAAATATATTGACTATAGTGTTTATGATAATATTAATAGTTCAAGTGCTATTGAATTAATGATGTTAAAAAAATTAAAATCGTTTAAAGTTAATGAAGGAATTAGTAGAATTGGTGGTAATGCTGAAGTATATTTAAATGTTTTAAGAAAATTTGCTATTAATAGTAAAAATTTAATAAATGATATTAAAACAGCTGCTGAAAGTAATAATATTGAATTAATTTTAAATAGACTTCATCAATTTAAAGGTTCAGCAGGAAATTTAGGCTTAAATAATGGATATGATTTAGCGGTACATATTGAAAACGAACTTAAGATTGACAATTTGGAAGTTTTATTAGAAATTGATAGTTTAGAAAAAATTATAGATAACGCAATATTAGAAATTTCAAAGGTCAATATTGAAGAAAGTATTGAAACGAAAGTAATTACTGGCGATTTTAAAGTGGTTTTAAAATTAATTAAGGAAAAGCTTGAAACTTATGATATTGAAGCAATGGACTTAATTATAAATAATAAATTATTATTTATAGATAATAATCTTGAAGATTTATATAATAAAGTTTTAAATGCAATTAATGATTATGATTATGAATTAGCTTTAGAATATTTTAATAATATTGATATTTATTAAACATAATTTCACTTCTTGAAATATTATGTTAGAATATAGCGTGGAATGAAAATAAGTATGAAAGGAATTATTATGAAAAATACAAATGATTTAAATGAAATTAAGGAGCTTATAGAAGCTAATCAAATGGTTTTAGGGTATTTTACAACTACTGATTGCAATATGTGTAAAGATTTATTTCCTAAAATTGAAGAGATGTTAAAAAGTTTTCCTAATATAGAGGGATTTAGAGCTGAATCAGATTTGAATTTAAGAATTGTTGGTGAATATAGTATTTATATGGTACCTTCAATCATTTTATTTATTGATGGTAAAGAAACAATTAGATTAAGTAGAAATATAAGTGTTATGGAGCTATCTAGTCAAATTCAAAGATATTATGATATGTTAAATTAAATAAAAATTTAAATGATTCTAATTAAGTATTATTACTTAATTGGAGTCTTTTTTTGTTTAAGTATATATAATATTGAATGCTTTTATGATAAAATGTAAATGAATTATAAGGAGGGATACAAAATGATCATAGCAAATAATATGAAATTTATAGTAGATAGAAAAGTTTTTGAAAAAATTCCAAATTTGTATATAGGGGTTGTAGTTGCTTATGATATTGATAACAATAAAAATTACATTGATATTGAAAAATTGCTTAATGATGTTCAAATATCATATGAAGAAAAATTTAAAAATATGTCTTTAAGAGAACAAAAAAATATTGCAGCATATAGAAATGTTTTTAAAGAGTTGGGAATTAATCCGAATAAATATACGAGTTCTATTGAAGCTATGAGTAAAAGGGTATTAAGTGGTAAAAAATTACCATCAATTAATTCGATTGTTGATGAAATCTGACTGCACACTTTTGACTTCAGTCATGAGTTAAGTCAGAAAAAAAGTTTCTTTTTTTAAAATATTATAAAATAAAACCTTTACAAAAACCAGCTCTGAACTGGTTTTTTAAGCAC
>JAMOQG010000053.1 GCA_027064135.1 Peptostreptococcaceae bacterium
ACAAGAAAAAAAATAACAAAAAAAGGTTTTGAATTGAGCCTTAAACTATCGCTAATGTATTCAAAAGAATACTTGGTAGTGAAATTCTAACGGTATTTAAGCGAGTTCATATATGTTGTAACTTAATAGTTTTAGTTAAGTGAGAGTATTTGAGAAACTTAATGAAGTTAGAACCACGTGATTTCAATCGTGTGAGATTCAGAGAATGAAAGTAAAGCAAATTTATGCTTATAATATAAAAATGCCAAGTAATATAAATCTTCCTATACTAGGAATTGTAAATTCAGAGAAACAAAAAACGGTTCAAAGAAAAGCTAAAATAGAAATAGAAAAAATAGTAAATGAGATAAATGAAAATAATAGTCATATATCAAGATCCAATATTTTATCAAGATTAAGTGGGATGTTTCAAAGAAGTGGAGAAAAATATATGGATGAATATGAAGTCAAATTCAATCATTCTATATGCATTAAATGTGGTTTATGTGTTCAAATATGTCCAGTAAATAATTTAGTGTTAACTAATCATATAAAAACTCATAATGATTGTACACAATGCTTAAGATGTTTAAATAACTGTCCGGTTAATGCTATTAAATATTTTTCAGAAAAAGGAAGTAAACCGTTTAAGCAATTAAAAAGTTTAGAAAACAATTTTTATAAAAATATGGATTAAATAACTATGGATTTGGATAAAACTGATATCCATATTTTTTAAGAATTAATTCTATCTTTTTATCAAATGGTAGATTAAAAAAACTATTAAATGTTAAAAAGTTGAAAAATTAATATAGTGTATTTAGGAGTGATTAGCGATGCATAAATTAATATCATCAATGAATAAAGAAGAAACTTTTATTGAAATAAAAAAATCAATAATAGAATTTGATGCTTTTAAACAATATATGTTTGGCTTTATTGGAAAAACTAATTCTGATTTAAATAGTTTTTGGATTGTTAACCAATCAAATATATATAAGCACAAAAATGGACATCGATTTAGTACATTTAGAAGATTTGAAGGTAGAGTAATAGAATCTGGAAATAAAGTAATTGTAGAAGGCGAATTTAAAATCAGGTCTTTAATTAAAATACCAATAATTGTATATATGTTATTTTTTGTTGCAATAAGTTTAATAGGTGCTATATTTGCTGTTAGTATAACCGGCAAATTAAAAATAATTTTACTTTCAGGATTAATGATATTATTAGGTATTGGTATTACAAAATTTAAAATTTATAAAACACAGAACTCTGAAATCGAAATAATAAAATATATTGAAGATATTATTAAGAAAGAGGATTAAAATGAAAAATAAACTTAAAATAATTGAAATAAACGATGATGAAATATCGTTAGATATGTTTATTCATTTTGAAAGAAAGCAAATTGTTAATAAGATATATTGTTTTATAGATGGAATTAAAAAGCTTAAAGAAATATATTTTGTAGATGATTGGATAATGAAGAAAGAGAACAGATTTTTAATGATTATTTTGTGGATCTAAAAAATAAAAACTTATATGTATCAGCTATAATAGATAATAGTGAACTTTTAGGTTTTATGATTTTAAATTGTAATCCAATAGGAAAAGGTTCTGAATATATTGAATTGAAAATGTTTCATGTATCGCAACAATATCGTAACAAAGGAATTGGAAAACTGTTATTTGATGATGCAAAAAGAAAAGCGAATGAATTAAATATACCTAAATTATATTTATCAGCGCATTCCGCATATGAAACACAGAAATTCTATGAATCATTAGGGTGCATAGATGCAATATGGAAATATCTTAAAGCAGTTGAACTTGAGCCGTGGGATATTCAAATGGAGTATTCTGTAAGAAATAGTTAATTAAAATGAAAGTAAAGAGGTGGTTTATATGGCTAAAAGACAAATAATTGATACAATTATATTTGATGCTGGCGGTGTTTTATTTTATATTAATGAATTCAGAAATACTATTATAAAACGTGTTTTATTTTCCATGGGATATAGTGAATTAATTATAATAAAAGGACTAGAGTCTGTTAATGATTTTGATTTAAAATATTTTAAATCTGATAATAATATCTGTTCATGGGAAGATGAAAGAAAATGGTTAGATGCACGATATAAATTTTTAGCTAATGTAATTGACAAAGGAAATTTAGAATTGGCTGACAGATTAAAATATGTAGCTTTTGATACTTATCAATATAAGTTATTTGATGAAACTATTGATGTTTTAAATAGATTGAAAAAAAGTTATAAATTATGTGTATTATCAAATGCAACTGCAAGTTTAGACTGGGCATTTGATTTTTTAGATATAAGAAAATATTTTGAGGAAGTAATTATTTCATCATATGAAAATTGTTTTAAGCCTGATGAAAAGTTGTATTACATTGCTCTTGAAAAATTAAATAAAAATCATCTCAATGTGTGTTTATTGATGATAAAATTGAAAATGTTATTGCTGCAGAAAAAATAGGTATAAATGGTTACCATTTAACTCGAAATAACAAAGAGACTTTGTATGATTTTGAAAAATATTTATTGAATTTATTAATTTAGAAAGGAAGATTATGGAATCATTAAATTACTATATGAATATTTATTATAATGAAGTGGAAAAAGGCGATATTGTAAAGGCGTATCAAGGTTTGATGAAATATATGATGAATCTAAGAATACATTTCAAATCAAAATTTCCAGAATATATAGTATCAGGAAGTGTATATCAGGGTTATATGGATATGTCATATTTTTCATTTACACCTAAATCGTTAAATAATCAAAAACTAAAAATTGCTATTATATTTAATCATGAAATGAGTAGATTTGAGATTTGGTTAGTTGCAAGAAATAAAAATACTCAAGCTTCTTATTTTGAATTATTTAAAAATAGTAAATGGGAACACTATAATGTACCTAAAACAATTAAAAAAAATATATCAATTCTTGAATATGTATTAATTGAAAAACTAAATTTTAATGATTTAAATTCTTTAACTAATAAAATTGAAAAAGAAACTTTTAAATTTATTGAAGATATTGAAATGTTTTTAAATAATCAAATAGAATGACAAATATATTTATATTGACGTGTCATTTTTTTGCAGTATAATTGAATATATATTTTGAATAACTATTCAAAACGAAAAGGAGAGAAAATGCCATATAGTAGATTTACTAACTTAGATGAAGAAAAAAGAAATCTTATAATGGAAATTTCATTAAATGAATTTCTTGAGAAGAATTTCACAACAGCCTCAATTAATCAAATAAGTAAAAAAGCTGGATTAAGTGCTGGTGCACTTTATTACTATTTTGAGAATAAAGAAGATTTATTCTATACAACTATTGAGTATTCAGTGGGAGAGTTTTGGAATGAATTTGGTGATTTTAAAGAAATTTTTAATACGATTGGATATTGGGAAGGAATTGAAAAATTAGTAACGAAAAGATTAGAATTAACAATATCACACCCGAAATATGCAAGATTATTAAATAGAATTTTAAATTCTGATGATACAATTGAAAAAAGAGGAAAAGATAAGTTTTTAGAAGTATTTTTAGATATATTTGAATATGGTATTAATAATGGATATATTAGGACTGATTTGCCGAAGGAACTTATTTTTATTATTCATTTCAATATGATTTTATCAGTAAATAAATGGAGTTTAGATCAACAATTATTTAAAAAAAATGAAGAAATAGATTTATTTGAAATAAGTTTAAAAACAGTTGAAATGATTAAAGCTGCTGTTGGGAAGGACAGAAAATGAAAAAAATAGTTGTTATATCTGGTAGTGGTAATAAAAATGGAATTGGGATAAAAACTTTTAAAATGTTCAAAGAGAATTTTGATGAAAAAGAATATGAATTTGAAATTATTCATTTAACTGATTATAATCTAAAAACTTGCAGAGGTTGCACAATATGCTTTAAAAAAGGAGAAGAATATTGTCCTTTAAAAGATGATGTTTCAAAAATTGTCAATGTTATTGATAATTCTGATGCCATTATAATAATTTCCCCAATCTATGCAATGAATATATCAGGATCTTTAAAAACATTTATTGATAGAACATCATATGCGCTTCATAGACCTCGGTTTTATAATAAACATGCTTTTATAATTACGACAACAGATGGTGCTGGTATAAAACATGTAACAATGTATTTAAAATATATGTTAAATGCGTATTTAATTAATTTTGCAGGATCTCAAGGCGTGTATTCATATTTATTTAAAAATGATGAGGATTATAAAGCTAAATTAAAAAATGAACTTATAGAAAAAGCAAAGAAATTTAAATTTGAAATTACTCGTGGTAAAGAGTATCAACCTTCATTTATGCAATTAGCAAGATTTAAGCTTTGGAGATTAAAAGGAATTATGTCAAAAGATAGTTATTTAAAAGATTCTAGTTATTGGGAAGAAAAAGAACTACTTGAAGCAAATTATTTTTATCCTGTTAAGTTAAGTAATTTTAAGAAAAATTTTTTAAAATTAATTTCAAAACGAGTAGAAAAGTTACTTTCTAAAAAGATAAAATAAGCATATCGTTATGATATGCTATTTCCATGTTTTAAATTAATTTCTTTTTTATTATCTTTTTTATCAATCATAAAATTAAAAAATAATCCTAAAACAATTATACTAACTCCTATTATTTTATTTGAATTAACTGAATGATTTACTAAAAAATCAATAATAATTCCTGTTAACAATTGCCCAACAAAAATAAGTAAAGAGGTATATATTGCTGGTATTTTAGGAATTACTAAATTTGTAATTATAACAATAAAAACAGCTAAGAATCCACCTAGAAGTGCCCATAGAGGAAAATTTATAAATGTTAAAGATTGATTGTTGAAAAAAAAGAACATGACTAATGAGACTAATAACCCTGTAATAAAATTCACAAACGTAGATTGTGCTGTTCCTACGTAGCTTGCTAAAGTAGAATTTGTAACCATAGAAATAATTGTGAGTGTTCCAGCAATAAATGCTAAAATATAATACATAAAAACCTCCTTAATTAATTGACATTATAATTGTACCTATGAAAATTAATGATAATCCAATTAATTTTTTTACATCAAATTTATGTTTTTTTAATCCTAAAAGTCCAAAACTGTCTATTATTAGTGACATTACAGTTTGACCAAATAATCCAAGTGCAATTGTTAATGAAACACCAATATTCATAAAGCAAATATTATTAAATGAAACTAAAATAACACCTATAGCACCACCTAAAAATAAATAAAACGGAATTTTACTATTTATAAGAATTTTTTCTCTTTTAAAAATAAGATATAAACTAATTGTTATTAATCCTATAGTGTGTATTATAACAAGTGTTGTCGAATTTCCAAAATAGCTAGTAAGTGTGCCATTAAAGAAAATCATTGCTGCAACTAAAATCCCGGCAAATACTGCTCCTAATTTATACATATAAACCTCCTTCTTAACAATATTAAGATTAACACAAAATTCCTTTTAATAATATGACATTTGTCATATAATTAATTAAAGGTGGTAAAAATGGAAAAATACTTAGATTATTATATTAAAGAATTTAATTTAGATATTATTAATCATTCCGATTTAAGAAAATATGCTAAATTATTTGTTTTTAATAAAAATGAATATATTTATCAAATGGATGAAAAAGTTGATTTTTTTTATTTTTTTGTTTCTGGAAAAGCAAAAGTTTTTACAATAGTTGAAAATGGTAAAGCATTTTTGCTTAGATTCTATGAACCATTAACAATAATAGGAGATATGGAATTTGCAAATAAAAATTATAATTATGCATCTACTAATATTATGGCACTGAATGAAGTCCATTGCATTGGAATACCAATTGAAATATTAGAAAAAAAATATGAAAATGATATTGAAGTTTTAAAATTTATCAATAATGAATTATCAAAAAAATTAAAAGATTTATCAATTTCAAGTTCAATTAATTTGCTTTATCCGCTTGAAAGCAGATTAGCAAGTTATTTAATTTATCAGATTAATGATGTATCAAATGAATTTATACTTGCCGATAAATTAACTGATATTTCAGATTTACTTGCAACTAGTTATAGGCATTTATTAAGAGTAATTGAAGAATTTCAAAGGAAAAATTTAATAATAAAAAAGAAAAATGTTGTTAAAATAGTAGATATGAAAAAAATGAAGGAAATTTCTAGAGATTTATACAAGTAATTTTTAATAAGTATGAAATATTAAAAGTTTTTGATATAATTAAAGTGTAATGGAAAGGAGTGTTTAATGGAGTTTAAATATTTATTAAAAGAAAATTTTGAAACTGATATTTTTCTTTTCCATAGGGGAGAATATTATAAAAGTTATGATTTTCTTGGATGCCATAGATATATTTTAGATGGTATTGAAGGATATAGATTTATTGTATGGGCACCACATGCTAAAAGTGTAGCACTAGTTGGTGATTTTAATAATTGGAAAGGATATCCATTAGAAAGGTTTGAAGAAAGTGGTTTATTTAATATTTTTGTTTTAGGAATAAAAGAAAATGAAATATATAAATATGAAATTACAACATTTAATAATGAAAAACTGTTGAAATCTGATCCTTATGCCTTTTATTCAGAAGTTAGGCCAAATACAGCTTCAAAAGTTTTTAATATTGAAGATTTCAAATGGTCAGATACAAGTTGGATAAATAAAAGAAAGAAAACTTCAGTTTATGAACGCCCTATTAATATTTATGAGATGAATATTATGTCATGGAAGAAAGTAAATGAAGAAGATCCATTGAGTTATAATGATTTATCTACTAAATTAATTGAATATCTTAAAAAAATGAAATATACACATGTTGAATTTATGCCACTTTATGAACATCCATTTGATGGTTCGTGGGGTTATCAATTAACAGGTTATTTTTCAATTACTAGTAGATATGGTACTCCTAAAGAATTTATGAACCTTGTTAATGAGCTTCATAAAAACAATATTGGTGTTATAGTTGATTGGGTTCCATGTCATTTTTGTAAAGATGCACATGGTTTAAGATTATTTGATGGTTCACCACTTTTTGAACCAGTTTTAAAAAATCACGCTGAAAATTATCAATGGGATACTTTAAATTTTGATTATTACAGGCCTGAAGTATCACAGTTTTTAATATCATCCGCAATGTTTCTATTTGATTATTTTCATATTGATGGAATTAGAGTTGATGCAGTTAGCCAAATGTTATATAGAAATGATGGGAATGTGAATGAAGGAGCTGTTGAATTTACTAAAAAACTAAATATAAAAGTTTTTGAAAATTTTGACAATATAATGATGATTGCGGAAGAATCAACTGCATGGCCTTTAGTTACCGCTCCTATTGATGCAGGTGGTCTTGGATTTAATTTTAAATGGAATATGGGATGGATGAATGATATTTTAAAATATATGGAACTTGATCCTATATATCGTAAATTTCATCAGAATTTAATTACTTTTTCAATTGCATATTGTTTTAGTGAAAATTTTATTTTGCCATTGTCACATGATGAAGTTGTACATGGTAAAAAATCATTACTTGATAAAATGCCAGGAGATTATTGGCAGAAATTTGCAAATGTGAGATTGTTATTTACTTATTTAATCGCACATCCAGGTAAAAAATTAACTTTTATGGGAAGTGAATTCGCACAATTTATTGAATGGAATGAATGGAAAGAATTAGATTGGTTTTTAATTAAAGAACATGAAAAACATAGAAAAATGCAAGTATTTGTTAATGACTTAAACGAATTTTATTTGAAAAATAGCGAACTATATGAAATAGATTTTTCTTATGATGGGTTTGATTGGATCGATCATAGAAATCATGATAATAGCGTAATAGTATTTATAAGGAAAAATTTAAAAGGAGAATTTTTATTAATTATTCTTAATTTTACTCCTGAGCTAATTAATGATTATAGAATTGGTGTTCCAGAAAAAGGAATCTATAAAGAAGTATTTAATTCTGATAAGGATAAATATGGAGGAGCCAATAATATTAATAAAGGAAATATAAAAAGTGAAGAAATTCCTTTTCACGGATTTAAACAATCAATAAGTATAACTGCGCCACCTTTGGGTGCTAGCATAATGAGAATTAAAGAGGGAGGTAAAAAATGATTAAAAAAGAAATGGTAGCTTTAATTTTGGCCGGTGGGCAAGGATCAAGGCTAAAAGGATTAACAAAAAATCTTGCAAAACCTGCAGTTCCATTTGGAGGGAAATATAGAATTATTGATTTTCCATTAAGTAATTGTTCAAACTCGGGGATTGATACTGTAGGTATATTAACACAATATCAACCTTTAGCTTTAAATGCTCATATTGGAATTGGAAAACCTTGGGATTTAGATAGAACTCGTGGTGGGGTAAAAATATTACCACCTTATATGTCTGAAGAAGGTGGAAGATGGTTTAAAGGTACTTCAAATGCAATATTTGAAAATATTCATTTTGTTGATACTTATGATCCGGATTATGTTTTAATATTATCTGGTGATCATATTTATAAAATGGATTATATGAAAATGCTAAAATATCATAAAGAAAAGAAATCTGAAGTAACTTTAGGTGTAATTGAAGTTCCATGGGAAGATACTTACAGGTTTGGTATTCTTAATACTACCGATGATTTAAAAATATATGAATTTGATGAAAAACCTAAAAATGCAAAAAATAATTTAGCTTCAATGGGAATTTATATTTTTAATTGGAAAAAATTAAAAGAATATTTAATAAAAGATCAGGAGAATCCAGATACTAATTATGATTTTGGGAAAGATATTTTACCAAAAATGTTAAATGACGGTAATGATATGTATGCCTATGAATTTGATGGATATTGGAGAGATGTTGGAACTTTAGAAAGTCTTTGGGAAGGTAATATGGAAATGCTTAGTAAGGATGCGCCTTTAAATATTCATGATAGAACATGGAAAATATATTCAAGGAATGCTAATTTACCACCACAAATTATTACAAATAATGCAAATGTTAAATCATCGATGATTAATGAAGGATGCTATATAGATGGAGAAGTTAATAAATCAGTTATATTCCCAAATGTAAAAGTAGGAAAAAATGCAAAGATTATTCAGTCGGTTATAATGCCTAATGTGGTAGTTGAAGATAATGCAGTAATTTATAAATCAATTATTGGGACTAATAGTATTATTAAAGATGGTAGTGTTGTAGGTGATAAGGAATTAAAAGAAATAACTTTAATTTCTAATGAAGATAATGGATTATTTGAATAATCGGAGGTGATTATATGAAAAATTGTTTAGGAATAATAAATTTAAGTGAAGAGGAAATGCAAATTCAAGAATTAACAAAAGTAAGACCTATTGCAGGATTACCCTTCGCTGGTAGATATAGAGTAATTGATTTTATGTTATCAAACATGGTTAATGGTGGAATTCACAATATAGGAATTTTTACTCAAAACAAATTCAGATCATTAATTGACCATATAGGATCTGGAAAAGCTTGGGATTTAGATCGAAAAATCAGTGGTGTAAAAGTTTTTAATCCGGCTTTTAATTATAATAAAATAGTACAAACTCACGGAGATATAGAACATTTTTATCAAAGTCTTGATTATATTAAATATGCTAGTGAAGATTATGTGTTTCTTTCAAGAAGTTATATGATTTGCAATATGGATCTTAAGAAAATATTTAAAGATCATTTAGAATCTAATAATGATATATCAATTGTTTATAAAAATGTTAAAAATGAAGAAAAATTTTATGGATTAGATACACTAAATATTGGAATGAACAAATTACTTATAAGTATTGGGAAAAATACTGGTAAAAAAGAAAAAATAGATTTATCAATGGAAATGTATATTATGAGAAAAGATATACTTGTTAAAATTATTGAGGAATCTGTTGAATCAGGACATTCAAATTATTTAAAGCAAGCTTTATTTCAAGAATTAGTTAATTATAAAGTTGGAACATGTAGATATGAAGGTTATTTAGCATGTATAAATTCAAATAAGAATTTTTATGATGCAAATATGGATATGTTAGATATGGATATATACAGACAATTATTTAATAATGAAAGACCAGTTTTTACAAAAGTAAAAGATGAGCCATCAACTATTTATAGAGAAAATTCTGATGTTAAAAATTCATTAGTAGCTAATGGTTGCGATATTGAAGGTGAAGTTAAAAATTCAATTATTTTTAGAGATGTGCATATTGATGAAGGAACTAAAGTAACTAATAGTATTATTATGCAAAGAACTAAAATTGAGAAAAATTGTTCATTAAATAACGTAATATTAGACAAATATGTAGTAATAACAAAAGAAAATATTTTGGCTGGAGATAAAAAAATTCCATATATTGTAGGTAAAAATTTAACTATTTAAGAGGTGTTAAAATGAATAAAATTCTTTTTGTTGCATCCGAGGCGAATCCGTTTATTAAGACCGGTGGTCTTGCTGATGTAATATATGCATTACCTAAAATTCTTGTTAAAGAAGGAATGGACGCAAGAATTATTCTTCCTTTATATGGAAAAATAAAAATGGAGAATCAAGAGCGTCTTGAATTCATAAAAGATTTTTCTATAACTTTAAACTGGCGTATAAAGCATGTTGGGTTATTTAGAATTGTTAATGAAAAAGTAACTTATTATTTTATAGATAATGAATTTTATTTTAATAGAGGTGAAATTTATAATAGTTATGGCAGAGATGATGAAGGTGAAAAGTATGCATACTTTAATAAAGCGGTTTTAGAATCAATAAAGTATATGGATTTTAAACCAGATATTATGCATTTAAATGATTGGCATACAGGCATGATTCCTTTGATCTATAATGAAAAGTATAAAAAATCAACTGAGTACTGTTGTATGAAATTTGTTTTTACTATTCATAATTTAAAATATCAAGGAGTTTTTAATAATAGTGTACTTACTGATTTGCTTGAAATTGATTCTTCTTATTTAAATAGTGATGATATAGAATTTTATAATCAAATTAATTTCATGAAAGCAGGAATTTCATTTTCTGATGTAGTTACTACAGTAAGTGAAACTTATGCCCATGAAATTACTTTTCCATATTTTGGAGAGAAGCTTGATGGATTGCTTAATAAAAATAGTTTCAAATTAAAAGGTATAGTAAATGGTATAGATTATGATGAAAATAATCCTGAAACAGATAAATTGATTTATAATAATTATAATAGTGAAAATTACACAAAAGAAAAAGTGAAAAACAAACTTTTATTACAAAAACAGATGGGTTTGAAGCAAGACGGAAATATTCCTATGATTGGTATCGTTTCCCGTTTGACAGATATGAAAGGCTTCGATATAATAAGACATGTTTTTGAAGAGTTAATAAGTTACAATATCCAATTCGTTTTACTTGGGAATGGTGAAGAAGATATTGAAAATAGTTTTAGATATTTTGAAAATAAATATCCTGATAAGGTAAGATCAAATATAATGTTTTCAAATGAATTAGCACATAAAATATATAGTGCAGCAGATATTTATTTAATGCCATCTAAATTTGAGCCTTGTGGTTTAAGTCAATTAATAGCTTTAAGGTATGGAACAATCCCCATTGTTCGTGAAACAGGTGGTTTAAACGATACGGTTGAAGCGTATGATAGTTATAATAATATCGGAAATGGTTTTACTTTTAAAAATTATAATGCACATGAGTTATTGTTTTCTATTCAAAGAGCATTATCCCTTTATAATGACAAGGAAAAATGGAATCAAATTATTCACAGAGCAATGACTTCTGATAATAGTTGGAAAAAATCTGCAAAAGAGTATATTAAAATTTATGAAGAATTAAGTAATATTAATTCTTAGGAGGTAAGAATGAAAATTTCTACAAAAGAATTTAAAGAGGATTATTTAACAAAATTGTCACAAGTTAGTATTAAAAGCTTTGAAAACACATCTGATTTACAGAGGTATGAAGCTTTAGGCTTATTAACAAGAGATTATATTAGTAAATATTGGTTAAAAACTAGAAGAGAGACAAGAGATACAAATAAAAAAGAAATATATTATTTTTCAATTGAGTTTTTAACAGGAAAATTTTTACTTAATAATTTAAAAAATTTGGATATTTACAATGAAGCAAAAGAAGCTTTAGATTCAGTAGGTATTAATATTGTTGAATTAAGTAAGTTTGAAAAAGAGCAAGGTTTAGGAAACGGTGGTTTAGGAAGATTAGCAGCTTGTTTTTTAGATTCATTTGCTTCTTTGAATTTAGCTGGCCATGGAGTAGGTATAAGATATAGATTTGGATTATTTAGTCAAAAGATTATTGATGGTTATCAAGTTGAATTTCCAGACAAATGGTTAACTAACAGAAATGTTTGGGAAGTAAAAAAACTTGATGAAGCTGTTGAAGTGAAATTTGGTGGAAAAGTAGATTATACAGGAGATGATAAAACATTTTCATTTAAATATGTAGATTATGATTCTGTATTAGCAGTTCCTTATGATACACCAATAGTTGGATACCATAATGATGTAGTTACTAATTTAAGACTTTGGTCTGCAGAAGCAATTAAAAATGATTTTGATTTAAGTAGATTTTCACAAGGTGAATATATTAAAGCTTTTGAAAGAAAAAGTAATGTTGAGGCAATTACTCAAGTGTTATATCCAAATGATTCATATGAAGAAGGAAAAACTTTAAGACTTAAACAATCATATTTTTTAGTTTCAGCTGGGCTTCAAGATATTATTAGAAAATATAAAAGAAAAAACAGATCGTTAGCTGATTTTTATAAATATGTGGCTATTCAGATTAATGATACTCATCCTGCATTAGCAATTCCAGAATTAATGAGAATTTTAATGGATGAAGAAAATTTTTCATGGGATTTAGCATGGGACATTACTATAAAAACATTTGGTTATACTAATCATACTCTTTTAGCAGAGGCGCTTGAAACATGGCCAGAAGGAATGATGCAGCATGTAGTTCCAAGAATTTATATGATTATTAAAGAAATTAATGAAAAATTCTGTAGAAAATTATGGGATAATTATGGAATTCAAGATTTTGATAAAATATCAGATATGGCAATTATAGGTGATGGATATGTTAGAATGGCTCATCTGGCGATAGAAGGTTCACATAGTGTGAATGGTGTTGCAAAACTTCATACAGAGCTTTTAAAAACTAGAGCTTTAAGTGACTTTTATGGTATTTATCCAGAAAAATTTAATAATAAAACAAATGGTATTACTCATAGAAGATGGATTATTAATTCAAATCCTAAATTAACTGATTTGATTACAAAATATATTGGTGATGAATGGAAAACTGATACTTATTTAATGGAAAACATTTTAAAATTCAAAGATGATCCTGAATTCAGAGAAAGTATATATCAAATTAAATTAGAAAATAAGAAAAAGTTAGCTGATTATATTTTAAAAAAACAAAATATTATTATTGATCCTAATTCAATTTTTGATATTCACGCTAAAAGACTTCATGAATATAAAAGACAAACTTTAAATATTCTTCATATTATGGCACTTTATAATGATTTAAAGAAAAACCCAAATTTGAATATTCATAATAGAACATTTATTTTTGCTGCAAAAGCTGCACCAGGATATTATTTGGCAAAACAAATTATTAAATTAATTAATACTGTTGCAGATATTATTAATAATGATAAAGATATTAAAGATAAAATTAAAGTTGTGTTTTTAGAAAATTATAGCGTAACATTAGCTGAATTAATAATTCCAGCGTGTGATGTAAGTGAGCAGATTTCTACGGCTTCTAAAGAAGCATCAGGAACTGGAAATATGAAATTTATGATGAATGGTGCTGTTACAATTGGTACTATGGATGGAGCTAATGTTGAAATTAATGATTTAGTTGGAAATAAAAATATGGCTGTATTTGGTCTTACTAAAGATGAAGTATATGAATATTATGCAAATAATACTTATAGATCATATGACTATTATAAAAATGATCCTAGGATTCATGAAGTACTTGATCAACTTATAAATGGTTTTTTACCAAATGGATTTGATGAATTTAAAATTATATATGATTCATTAATAACTCATAATGACCCATATTTTGTTTTAAGAGATTTTGATTCTTATTCAAGAGCGCAAGGTAAAATAAATAGATTATATAAAGAAAAAGGAAAATGGATTAATATGATGATAGAAAACATTGCGTATTCAGGACATTTTTCATCAGACAATACAATAAAAAATTATGCAAATGAGATTTGGCATTTGTAATGTTACATTAAAAACCTATGTATATATTTATGTAGGTTTTTTTATTGAAATAAATGTTTGTTTTACTTAAAATATGGTATCAATATGTATAGCTATTTTAAGGAGGATATTATGAGTATAAGAAATAAAATGGTTGGTGGTATTGGTATAGGTGTTATAATTTTATTGGTTTTTATTAGTTTTTATTTTTATTCTAATTCTAAAGAAATGGTTTCTAATGAAGAAGAAAATAAAGTGAAATTAGTTGCTTCACAAGTTTACAGTACAATTGATTCTGAATTAGATGGAACTAGACTTGCTGTTGAAAGTATTGCCAAAAATCAAGAGATTGCAAAACTTTTTGCTGAAAGAGATAGAGAAGGATTAATTAAAATGTTACTTCCTGTATTTGAATCAATTAAAGGTGATGTAGCGCAATTTCAGTTTCATTTACCAAATTCAGATTCTTTTTTAAGATTGCATAAACTCGAAAAATTTGGAGATAGCTTAAAAAGTTTTAGATTTACAGTAAATGAAGCAAATTCTAAAAAAGAAACAATTATGGGTCTTGAAGAGGGGGTTGCAGGATATGGATTAAGAGTTGTTGCTCCAATGAGCTATAATGGAAAACATATTGGTACTGTAGAATATGGAAGAAAATTTTCAACAGTATTCTTGAATGATTTAAAAGAGTCTCTTGATGGTGA
>JAMOQG010000054.1 GCA_027064135.1 Peptostreptococcaceae bacterium
TTACTATTTCATTACTAGAAGTGGTGGCTTTTATATCTAAACGAGAAAATTTATCTTCTATATGTTTTTTTTCTAAATCCGTATTATCTATTTTTACAGATGTTATTTTATTTATGGGTTTAATTACTGCATTTAAAAATGATATTAATATTTCGGGGTGATTTTCATTACCAAAAATAAGTTTAAAAATAAAATCTGTTTTAGGGTCTAGTAGTGAATATTCATTCATCTTGCCTCCAGGGATAATACTAGGAATAAATGTCCTATTACTATTATTATAACGCATAATTTCAATTATGCAACATTTTCTTTAATTGAACGAAAACTGCTTTTAGCAGGTTGAGAGAACCTTGTAATAAACCCATTTTGGGGTTATGGAAAGGCAAATTTCTAATAATGTTTTTATATTTTAGTTACTATCAGTATCGATTTTAAGAACGGCTAAAAATGCTTCTTGTGGAATTTCAACATTGCCAACTTGCTTCATACGCTTTTTACCCTCTTTTTGCTTTTTAAGTAACTTTCTTTTTCTGCTTATATCACCACCATAACATTTTGCAGTAACATTTTTTCTAAATGCTTTAACTGTTGTTCTTGAAACAACTCTAGTTCCTATTGCTGCTTGTATCGCAACTTCAAACATTTGCCTAGGTATAACTTCTTTCATTTTTACAGTTACATCTCTTCCTCTGTAGTACGATTTATCTTTATGAGTAATAAAACTTAATGCATCAACCTTATCTCCATTAATTAAAATATCTATTTTAACTAAGTCAGATTTTTGATAACCACTTAATTCATATTCAAAAGATGCATATCCTTTTGTGATAGACTTTAATTTATCAAAAAAATCAAAAATAATTTCACCTAATGGCATGAAAAAGGTTATTTCAACCCTGCTTTCACCAATATATTCCATATTTTGTTGAACGCCTCTTCTTTCTATAGCAGCCTTCATAACATTACCTAAATATTCACTAGGTGTCATTATTCTGGCTTCAACATAGGGTTCTTCTATATGAGCAACATCCTGAATCGGAGGCATTTTTGCAGGATTATCTATTTCTATAGACTCTCCATCTTTTAATACTATTTTATAAATAACATTGGGTACAGTTGTAATTAAATCTAAATCGTATTCTCTTTCTAGTCTTTCTTGTATTATTTCCATGTGAAGTAAGCCTAAAAAACCACACCTAAATCCAAAGCCCAAGGCTTCAGATGTTTCAGGTTCATAGGTTAATGATGCATCATTAATTACTAATTTCTCAAGAGCATCTTTTAAAGCTTGATAGTCAACGCTATCAACAGGGTAAATTCCGGAAAATACCATTTGTTCTGGTTCTTTGAATCCAGGTAAAGGCTCATTAATAGGGTCTTTGTCATTTGTAATGGTATCACCTATAAAAACATCACTAATTTGTTTTATACTACCTAAAACATAACCAACATCACCTGATTCTAGTTTCTCTGTTGGTTTCATATGGGGGGAAAATACACCAACTTCGGTAACTTCATATACCGCACCTTTGTGCATCAATCTCATTTTATCCCCTTTTTTGATGGTTCCATCAAAAACTCTAGTCATTAAAACTACACCTTTGTAAGAATCAAACCAAGCATCAAAAATAAGCCCTTTTAATTTATCATCAGGAGTATATTTAGGGGCAGGTATATAATTTACTATTGCTTCAAGTAAATCTTCAATACCAGCTCCTGTTTTGGCAGATGTTAGTACGGCATTGTCAGTATCTAAACCTATGACTTCTTCTATTTCAAACTTTACTCTTTCGGGGTCTGCTGATGGTAAGTCAATTTTATTAATAACAGGTATTAATTCTAAATCATTTTCAACAGCTAAATAAACATTAGCAACTGTTTGAGCCTCAACTCCTTGTGCTGCATCTACAATTAGTAAAGCTCCCTCACATGATGTTAATGACCTTGATACCTCGTAAGCAAAGTCAACATGACCAGGGGTATCAATAAAGTTAAATGTGTATAAGTTACCATCTTTTGCTTTATAAGGAATAGAAACCGCTTGGGATTTAATAGTAATACCTCTTTCTTGTTCTAGATCCATTTTATCCAAAAACTGACTTTTTAATTCTCTTTGGCTTAAAGCATCTGTAAATTCTAAAATTCTATCAGAAAGAGTTGATTTACCATGGTCTATATGTGCAATAATACTAAAATTTCTTTTTAATTCACCTTTATTCATAATTACCTAACAAAAACAATAGGCATTTTAACATAAATAGTATTAAATGACAATCTTGAAAAATCTATAACGGTTTTACCTCTTCTTTTTTGGTCCTTTTATAGTTAAAGCTTAATTTAATATTTTCATTTTCAACAAATAGTTTTTCATAATAGCTGATTTCACCTATTAATGGCATGTTTATTTTAACTGGAATTTTGCCTACCTGTTTTTGTATAAAACCACTTGAACTTAGTTTTTTAACAATAGGTTTATTTGCTTGCGTATCTTGTTTTACCATTTTTCTAGTTCTTTTCTTTTGCTTGGGAGCAATACTTCCTGCTGTAGCCATGCTTTTACTCATTATAGGCATAGGAGCGGGAGCTAGTTTAGCCAACTCCCTTTTCGGAGGGGTAGTAATACATGCTTCTTCTTCAAAGTCTTGAGCTTCCTCAAATTCATCATATAAATAAGATGAACTTTCAGCTTTTTCCATTAAATTATAACTTTTATCGTAATTTTCATCATTATAATAATAAGGGTATTCAGGAGGTTCTGTATTAAAATAATCTAGTTTTTCAATATTTCCTTTAAATTTTTTGTATTTAAACTTGTAGGGTAAATATAATTTCCAATATAAATGTGATATAGTAATGTCAAATTTAGGTAAAATGATATCTATGCTTCCTGTTTTTTGTATTTTATTCATAGTTGAAATGAGTATTACTTCTATCCAAAAACTTTGATTTGATGAAGTGAATTTAGGAAGTGATAACATTATATTACCATCTTCGGATTTAATTGGTTTTACTGGTTTCCCTTTTATAAATGAAGAAAGAGGTATAGTGCTTTTATCTAATTCTATTTGTATGAAAGGCTTACTATTGTTTTTTATTTCTAAAAATATAGAGTGTAAAATAACTCCCTTTTTTAAAATTACTGTGTTGAAAATTGCATTTTTTATACTTGATTCAGGCATAGCTATTTTTTTATGCTTAATTAGCTTTAGAGTAAATTCATAAGGAGTAATAAGGTATTTCAATGCCTCTTTTATTTTTTTGTTTTGTTTTAATGAATCAGGTAATTCATTAATATCTATGATTCTAATATTATTTAAGTCAATAAACTCTAAATCGCTAACTGTTTTTGAAGAAATAGTTAAATAACCTTCATCTCTTTCTGCATTTTTAATACTCAATGATGAAATATTTATTAAATTTTCATTAAGTTTTAACTCTTTTTCATAATAAATATTGAAATTATATTTACCTTCTATTTCATGTTCAAAGTATATTGATGCCTGATTTTTTCCATTATTCTCTTTAATATCATAATTTTTAATGTTATTTCCTGTAATTGTTATTATTTGAGCATCTTTTATAACAAGTTCAAGTTTGCTAATAGGCGTTTGGTAAATATTACAAGTAACTTTACTATTATATGAAACAGAGCTATCAGTAATATCAATAATTGTTTGGCTATTGCTATGTATAATTGATGTAAGGAGTTTTTTTACTTTAGTTTCTTCTTTTTTATTGATATTTCCCCAAAGAATTCTAATATTTTCTTTTTTTACATAAAAATCAACTATTTTTTGATTATTCTTAATTGTTTCTGAGATAGCTATATATGGACTAATGTTATAATTATCAGTATATGGTAAAATTAATTTAATCTTTGAGTTTGCTAAAGCTGTTAATTCTATGCTTTTTAAGTCACTTAATTCTTTAATATTAAGTAAATATTTTATATTTATACTATACTCTCCTATTGATTTACTAAAAAAGCTGTAATAATCACCATCAAAACCAATATTGGCGTTATCTACATTTGTAGAAATAACAATAGCTGTTTTATTTAAAAGTTTTATTTTAATTAATTCTTTTTTTAATGTTAGTATTTTTAAGTTTAAATTTATTAACATTTTTTTATTTTTAATGCTTAATTCATAATTAGAATCAGTAATTAAATAATCAATTGGAGATAAATCTTTAATATTCTTTTCTTGTTCTTTGAATATAATTTCTTTAAATTTATCAAGTGAAATATCTAGTTTACAAGTATTTTTATCATCTTTATTCATATTTACCCCTATAATTGCTCAATATTATTCTTTTTGAATAGTTTAAATTTTTTTGAATAGTTTAAGCCTAAGATAATTTTTTCATTATTAATAAAATAATCTTCAAATAAATATAAATCTCCTTGCTTAGGTATTTCCATAGTCATAGAACTAGTATTTTCTATTAAATTTTTATATTCATATGGTAAATCATCAAAATAAGATTCAACTTTTTCTAAATTTCCCCTAAACTTTTTATATTTATAGTCTTCGGGTAAGTATAAGTTCCAATATAATTTTTTAATAGGTATGTCTAAAGAGCCAATTTTAATTTCTAGATATCCAGAGCTTTTAATTTTTTCAATTTCAAGATTAAATAGTAATTTAATATTAAATGTTTTTTCTCCATTATTACTTTTTTCTATTGGAATCATAATGGAGTTATCTTCTCCTTTTACAAGTTTTGTTGCTTTATTATTTACAATAACGGATAAAGGGATAGCATTATCTTGAGTGAAAAATTTTACAAAATTAAGACTATTACTTCTAACTTTCAAGTCGATTTGATTAAGGATTTTACCGTCTTTTAATAATAATGAATTAATTACTACATAATCAGCCATTGCTACAACGATAGGTAGTTCGTTGTGTTTAGTAACTCCTATTTTTAATTTATATGGAGCAGAAAAATATTGAAAAGCAAATAAACTTCCTAGAGCAATATCTGATTTAAGTTCTACTGGTAAATCGAGGATATCAATTTTATTTAATTTTTCTAGTTCTAGTATAGATAATTCTATATTAGTGCTACTTGATAAAGATATCTTTCCAACTTCTCTATTTATTTTATTTAATTTTATTTGAGGGATACATAAATCAGTATTTTTTAAATTATCTCCTAAATCTAAATTCTTTTCATAGCTAATAACAAAAGAAAATTCGCTGTATAATGGTTCTTTAGTATAAATTATTACTTTATTTAGCTCTTTTTCTGTTGTTATATCGTAATTTTTAATTAAATTACCTTCAATATTTACAATTTTAGCATTTGTTATAGTAAACTCAAAAGTATCAACACCGGATTTGTATATTTTATATGAAATATTACTTTGGCACTGTAACATAGTTTCATTTACTGATATTTGTGTTGTTATTTCTGAATAAATGGTAGCATCTTCTTTAATGATGGTTACATTTTTACTAGTGTTAGGCACCTCTCCAATAGTAGGATAAGGCTCCTCTCCAGTAGTAGGATAAGGCACCGCCCTATCCCTACTGGGGTTTAACCATGAAATATTTTGCTCACCATAAGAAATATTCTTTTCAATTTTAAGTTCTGGAAAATTTAATTTTCCAGAAGCAGGTGCAAAAAATGTAAAACTATTTTTCCTTTTTTCAGAATCAAATGGAATATAAATACTAAATTCTAATTCAAAAAGCCCCTTTTTATTTAATAAAAGAAAATATTTATTTTCAAGTATCCCAAAGTGAATATCCTTAGCTATAGTTTTGCTTTTTAATATCGCATTTTCAGGTATTAAGTTTAGTATTTGATATTTATCAATAAAGCTTTCTAAAATAATATTCATTTTCACCAAAACAGAATTATTTTCAAATTTTACATCATAGTAAGCGTTTTTTATTAAAAATTTTAATTTTGTTTCACTTCTATTTTCTTTTTCTTTAAACAATTCTTTAAATTTATCTAGCGTTAAATTTAGTGATAAATTTAGAGATTTTTGATTATTATTTATTATAGGTTTCATGATATTCCTCAAAAAAAAAGAAACAAACTTTGTTTGGTTACTTTTTCAAAATGTAGATTTTAGCTACATTTTAACATTATTATAATTGATCGATTTTAATTGTATTCATTTGCTTACTGTTAGTGATTGGTACCCCCGAAACAATAATTATGTTGTCTCCTTTTTTTAAGCCTTCATGCTCAAGTAAATCCTTCATAATAATTTTAACTAGTTTATCAAAGTTTTTAGGACGCTCTATTACTTTTGCAAATGTTCCCCATAAAAGATTCAACTTTCTTTTTATATTTTCATTTAAGCAATATGCAATAATTGGAGATTGAGGTCTTACTTTACTTAATAATCTTGATGTATAGCCACTGTTAGTAAAACATGCAACAGCTTTAACATCCAATTTTCTGGTAATCAAAGAAACTGATTCTGCAAGAGCAAATTCTGTTCCTGATTTTATTTCGCTTAGTGGGTTTGATCTATAGATATGGCCATTTTCTAAAATATTTGCCTCTGTATGTAGTAAAATATCATTCATAACTTTTACTGTGTGTACAGGATATTTTCCAACTGATGTTTCTCCACTTAGCATAACTGCATCTGTACCATCAAGTAAAGCATTTGCTACATCTGTAACTTCGGCTCTTGTCGGGGTATAATTATGAGTCATAGAATCAAGCATTTGTGTGGCTGTAATAACAATTTTGCCTTTACTGTTTGCTTTATTAATTAGCATTCTTTGGATATTTGGTATCATAGTAATGTCAATTTCTACCCCTAAGTCACCTCTTGCTACCATAATTCCTTCAACTTTATCTAAAATAGTATCAATATTTTTAACAGCCTGTGGCTTTTCTATTTTAGCAATGATATAAGGCCTTAAATAATGGTCTTTTATAACTTTTTTCATCTCCCAACGAAGTAAATCAATATCTGTAGCATTTCTAACAAATGAAATAGCCAAGTAATCAACTCCAATATTTAAACCAAATTTTAAATCTTCTAAATCTTTATCTGTTAATGCAGGAATTGAATCTAAATTTGCATCTGGAATATTTAACCCTTTATGGCTACTTATTTCTCCTCCAACTATTACTTCTGTAATTAAACTATCCTTTTCTTTCTCTATAACTTCAATAATAATTAATCCATCATTAATCATTAATTTCATTCCAATTTCCATTTCGTCTATAATTTCAGGATATGAAACAGAACATTGAGTTTGATCTCCCTTGACTTCATCTCTTCTGATAATAAATTTATCTCCTTGTTTTAATTCTAATGCTGTATCAAATTCTCCAACTCTGATTTTAGGGCCTTGTAAGTCTAATAAAATGGCCACAGGATTATCCATTTCTCTTGCAATTTTTCTAACTCTTTCTATATATTCTTTTCTTTGAGCTTCATCTCCATGAGATGCATTTACCCTAAATACATCAACGCCTTCCTTGATTAATTCTCTAATTGTTTCTTCTGATTCAATGGCTGGTCCCATAGTTGAAACTATCTTCGTTTTTGCTGAAAACATTAGTTCTCCTTTAAAATATTTGTTAAAATTATAGCTATTACCCACCCCCTGAAGCTAAGCATCTAGCTTCGAGCCCCTCCCAAGAGGGGAATTATTAGGTGTTAGCGTAATAGCTTCTCTTATCACCTTCTTAATTTTACTAGTTACTTTGTCCATATTATATAAAATATCCTCATTGGAAAATCTTAATATAAAAATTCCTAAACTATTCAATTTGTTTTCTCTTTTTATATCATAATCTAGTTTTCCATCATGACTACTTCCATCTATTTCTATAGCAAGCTTTAAATCTTTACAAAAAAAGTCAACAATGGAGTAGTTTATCGGTATTTGCCTATCAAAATCAAAGCCATTGATTTGTTTTCTTTTTAGTTCCTTCCACAAAATAATTTCTGATAATGTACTGTTTCTTCTTAAATATTTTGCCTTTTCTTTTAATTCAGAAGAATACCAGAAAGACTTCAAAATTCCCCTCCTTCTGCTTTGCAGAAAAGTGGAGGGGTGGCACGAAGTGACGGGGTGGGTAATGAAGGTCCCATAGTTGAAACTATCTTCGTTTTTGCTGAAAACATTACTACTCCTTTAAAATATTTGTTAAAATTATAGCTATTTATGAGAAAAAATCTATTTTTTGATGATTTTTACTTATAAATAGTCAGTTTTTTTGCAAAAAAGCCAAATAGATGTTATAGTTTTTTTTTACTATTGGAGGAATAATGAAACCACTATCCATTTTAATTCTAATTTCAATATTGATATTTTCTTGTAGTGATCCCAAATCTGGAAATGAACAAGGAATAACAGTTTCTCCAAATAGTTTACAGTATTCAACTGTTTATATTGGGGGTTCAGAAATCCAAACGGTTACAGTTAAAAACATAGGTACAACCCCTCTTAAAGTAACAAAACTAGAAATTCTTTCTAGTTTTAAAGAAGATTCTATACAACCCGATTCACCAGAATTTACTATTGTTGATGCACCTAGTTTACCACTTACAATTGATGCTAAAAGTAATGTGAGATTAAAAATAAAATATGCTCCAACTGTAGCAGCAGTATATGATGAAATAGTGTTAAATATACATAACTCAGTAACAGACAACCCTAAACAAGTAGATATTTTTGTTTCAAAACTTAAACCACAAATTTCTGTTACGCCAAATACTATTGTATTTGCAGGTGTTTCAGTTGGTAGTGAAGTAGAAGCAGATGTGACAGTAAGAAATGTTGGTACAGCAAATTTAATAATTAAAAAACATGATATAAAACTATTTGCTGTAGAAAATATTAGTTTATTACCTATTGATGATTCTGAAATAGAACAATTTACTTATACAGACAATAATGGTAATGAAAAAACTACTTATGGTAATTCTAAAGAGATAGTTATTTGTCCTGATGGTGCAGAAGAAAATAATTGCCAGTCAATTTTTAAATTTAAAGTAAAATACAATGCAATAAATCAAGAAGAAAGAAATGGTTCTATTAATATTGCAAGTAATTCATCAACAGGTACAGTATCTATTCCCATTATAACTTCTTCTTCTGAGTGTATTTTAAGTCTTTATCCTCAAGAAGACATAATTGACTTAGGAAACCGAAGAATAGATGCAACTTATTCAAAAGTAATGGTACTAAAAAATAGTGGTCAAGCAAATTGTGATTTAACAAATATTGAGTTAATAGAGAATCAATCTAATGTATTCGGTTTAGATGAATTACCTAGCTTTCCTAAGGTATTAACTCCATCAGAAAGAGTAAATTTTAAAGTGAACTTTACCCCAACAGCAGAGCAAAGTTATACTGGTAAGTTTGTAATTACTGGTAGTGACCTTACTTGGGAAAATGGTAAAAAAGAATTTGGACTTTTAGGTACAGGTAGAATTGCAATGGGACCTATTGCAGTTTGCAATCCTGATTATTTTGAAGTTGAACCTGCAATTGATAATGAGCGAGCACCTGTAAATAGTATTATTATGCTAGATGGTAGTGGTTCTTATGATACTAATGGAGGAACTTTAACTTATATGTGGAGTAAAATTAGTGCCCCAGAAGGAAGCACTGCAAGGCCAAGAACTCCAACTCAATCAAAAAGTAAATATTTTGTGGATGTTACAGGAAGTCATAAATTAAAACTGACTGTAACAAACGAAGATGGAGAAACAGATAGCTGTGAAATTGAAGCAGTGGGGCTGTCTGCAAATTCATTACATATAGAGCTATTTTGGGACGCTGCAAACGATGTTGATTTACACTTAAGAACTCCAGATGGAGATGATGGAGATTGGTTTAGTGATAAAGACTGTTATTTTGGAAACTGTACAACAGGGTCTCCTGGTGCAGGTGCTCCATGTCAAGATAATTCTACTTGTACTCTTATGGGAGGAGGAACTTGCGTTAATGGGGCTTGTACAGGTGGAGAACCTAGGCCTGATGGTTTGGAATGGGGACAACCGGGAAGAGAAGATAATCCTCGCTTAGATAGAGATGATATGAGTGGAACAGGCCCTGAAAATATTAACTTGCAGGCACCATGGGATAGTGGTGATAAATATTATACCGTTGCAGTTGATTTTTATAAGAAAAATAGTGATGCAACAAATGCTAGTGTAAGAGTTTACTGTAATGGAGATATTCAATACAGCGGTACACAACTTCTTGAGGATGATAAATGGTGGTGGTATGCTGCTAATGTTAAGTGGATAGGAGATGGACAAGATGGTACTTGTGGCGTAACTCCAATTAATCATGTACAAAGTCATAATCCATAATAGATTTCATGAAGTAAAATAGCATTATTTGATGAAAAACCTTGCCAACAGTAAATTATTTTGTAAAATTTGACATATATTATTCTTTATGTTTTACTTAGGTTGATATTTTGGAGGCATTATGGCAAAGAAAATTAGAATATTAATGGCAAAACCAGGCTTAGATGGCCATGATAGAGGAATAAAAGTTGTTTCTAGAGCATTAAGAGATGCTGGGTTCGAAATTATTTATACTGGGCTTCACCAAACTCCAGAAATGATAGTTAATGCAGCAATTCAAGAAGATGTTGATGTTATTGGATTATCAATAATGTCAGGAGCTCATAATTATCTTATGCCTAAAGTAATTGAATTATTAAAGGAAAAAGATGCTAGTGATATCAAAGTTTTTGGTGGTGGAATTATACCAGATGATGATGTTTCTTTTTTAAAAGAGAAGGGGGTTTTAGAGATATTTACTCCAGGAGCTTCTTTAGATTATATTACTCAAAGAGTTAAAGAAATGGTTTAAATTATGTATTTAAGTGATTTCTTAAATTTAAGACCTACCCATATACAACAAAAACTTGGTGATACCAATATTTCCATACTACCTTTATCAATAATTTCTAAGCTTCAAGCATCTAAAATTCCTATATTACATTCAGGCAATATTGATGAATTAAGGGGCTGGTTTTGGGCTTCAAGATTCACTTCAACTGTTACTGGAATATCTTTTGATGTAAGTAATGATGATTTACTTAATAATGCAGAAAATTTATTGATTGAAATTATTTTATCTTTAATAGATGATAAATTTGATATTCCTTTTTTTGTAGAAGCAGAAATAGACTTGAAATCTATGGATAATGAGCCAGAAACAATTTTTTATCGTTTACTCCAATCATATTTTACTACATTTAACTTAAAATTAGATATATCTAACTTGAAAAATGAAATAGAATCACTTAATCTCATTTATAAGGCCATAAGAAATTTAGAATTAGGAGTTACACTTAGTATAAATTCAAAAGATGATGATATTTTAAAGTATATGGATGATTTTTTAGAAAAGTTATCTCTTTTTAAAATAAAACCGAATTATATTTACTTTAAAAGTAATAATTATGAATTAAAAAATCTTATTAAAGAAAAATTAGATGTGAAATTATCAGAAAATCTAAGTGTTTTTAATAATTATTCTAGTAACATTTACCTAGAAAGTGAAATTTTAAAAACAAATTTAAATGAAAGTGTTGAAAATCAAATTTTTTATTCTTCAATAAAGCTTTTTAAGGGTTTGAGAATGAATAATTCAGTAAGTAAATTACTTAATAATCTTTATAAATTGGGAGATGAATTATAAGAGTTATTGCAGGGAAATATAAACACAGAAAACTATTAGTACCAAATAAAAGTGTTAGGCCAACAACTGACTTTGTAAGAGAAGCATTGTATAATATTCTTGGAGATGATATTATAGACAGTAATATTCTTGATTTATTTGGAGGCAGTGGAGCTTTAAGTATAGAAGGTATTTCAAGAGGAGCAAAGTATGCAATGGTTATAGATAAAAATAATCTTGCTGTTAAAATAATTAAAAATAATTTAAAAAATATTAAAATTAATAATGTAAAGGTAATAAAAGGTGATTCAAGAGCTATAATAAAAACTCTCTCTTTGAATAATGATAATAAAAATAGATTTAATATTGTTTTTATAGACCCTCCCTATAAAGAGCTTGCTTTATATAAAGATATCTTAAAACTTTTATACAAAAGTAATTTACTAAATAAAAATGCCTATGTAATCTGTGAATTAAATTCAAAAGAAAATTTAGAGAATATTGATAATTATGAAGAAATAAAAAATAAAAAATACGGAAATAGCAGATTAATATTTTTAAAATCAATTTAATACATTAAATATATAGGATTATTATTCAAAAATGAGAAAAATTGGAGAAAAATACATATATAATTGCTTTTATGGGTGAATATTGATAAAATGAAATGGTTTAAATGGAGGAGAAATGTCTAGATACTACTTTATATTAATCATTTTGATTATCGTGATTTTACCTTCTTGCAGTGAAGCAAAAAAAGTTGAAAAAAGAGATAGAGCCATTGATACAACTATAATCGAAAAAGATTATAAGCCAGAGTATAAAGATATCTTTGAAGCAATTGATAAAAAAGATTTTAAAGCAGTTGTGTATTTCATTGAAAACAAGGGGGTTTCTGTAAATACATTAAATAATGATAAACAAAAGAAATCAATACTTATGGAAGCTGCTAAAATTGGAACTCCAAAAATAATAAAGTTTTTGCTAGACAAAGGTGCAGATATTAATCAGCTTGATTTTCAAGAAAAGTCTGTTTTGCAATATGCCATATTAAGTAGGCAATTAGGAACCGTTAAAGGATTTTTGAAAAGAGGTCTTGATATAAATCATCAGGATATTTTTGGGAATACGGCTATTATCTATGCTTCTAAAACAAATGATATAAATGTGGTAAAATATTTAATTGAAAAAAATGCAAATATTAACCTTAAAAATAAAAAAGGAGAAACAGCTATTTTTTTTGCAGCTGTAAATAACAATCTTGAGATGTTAAAGTCTTTAAATGAATATGGTTTATCTTTAAAAAGTTTAAATAATGACAATGAAAATTTGTATTTTTATGCAACAGGTGAAACAGTTGCTTCATATCTGTATAAAAAGAGTTTAAATATAAATGAATTAAATAATAAAAACCGTACTGCTTTATTTAGGTATATAGATAACGATAATTTGAAAATGGTTGATTTTTTTTATAGAAAAAGTGGTGATGTTAATATTGAAGATTATAATGGTGATAATTCTGTGATTTATGCTACTAAAAAACATAAGTCAAATATAATAGATTTTCTTTACAGGCATCATGTAAATCTTAATCAGGTTAATAGCAAAGGGGAGTCCGTTATTCACTATGCATGGAACTTAGGAGCAATAAAATATTTTTATAGGCATAATGTAGATATTAATAAACAGAATCTTTTTGGTAAAGATAAATTGATGTTACTAGCTGAAAATAAAAAATTAACATTAAAAACATTTAAATATTTTATACAACATCATTATAATGTGGATGCAGTAGACAATGATGAACAATATATTATTCATTATATAATAAAATATGGTACTTTGGATATGCTAAAATATCTTGTTCAGAATCATGCGAATCTGGAAGTTAAATATAAAAATAAAAATCTTTTAGAATATGCAAAGGAAAATGGTAAAAATAGAATGTATAAGTATTTAAAAAAATATGTAAAAGATGATTTGTATTAATTTACATCATCTTTTTGACTACTAATACAAAGATATGATAGAATGAATCGTTTATGAACAAACTTGGAGGACTTAATGGGTAAGAAGGTACTCTTTATTGATGATAGTAAAGCAATGAGGATGGCAGGTAGAATAGCTGCGAAATTTCAGGATAATGTATTCTATAGTGCTAAAAATGGAATAGAGGCTGTTGAATTGGCGAAAAAAGAACAACCTGATATAATTTTCTTAGATGCAATATTACCTGACCAATCAGGATATAAAATTTGTTTTGAACTAAAATCGAATAAATTAACATCTAATATTCCTGTTATTCTTATGACAAATAAATTTATACCTTACGATGAAGTAAAAGGTAGTAATGTGGGGGTTGATTTAGCAATAAATAAACCATTTGATACTCAAAAAATAAGAGATTTAATTTCAAGCTCACAAGATATTAAAATTAATTTAATTGAAGAAGAAGAAGCAACAAGTGTTGAAATTCCTATGGATAGTTTTGAAGAATTAAAGACTCCTGTTCCGAATTCAAATATATTAGATGAAAGTATTGAAAATGAAACCTCTTTGGATCTAGAAATAGAAATAGAGGAAGAGGAGGGTAGTACTCCAATAATTATTGATTCAAGTGAATATCTAGTTCAAGAAAATGAAGTTTCTCTTAAAACAGAAAACATTGATGAAAATATGGATGAGTTTACTCTAGATGAAGGTGACTTAAGTTTAGATTCTGAAGAATTAAATCATTCTTTAGATGAAATGGAAGATTTGAATTCCTTAGGCGATTTGCTTAGTGAAATTACAGAAGAAAAAACTGCTAGTCTCGGTCTTGATGAAGACCTAGAACCACTAAAAGAAGAAATAAATGAATCTCCAATTGAATTAGATAGTGTTGATGATTTACTTGGTGAAATGGAAGAAGAAGAAATAGATGAAACTGTTCTTGAAAAAACAGAATCTCCAATTGAATTAGATAGTGTTGATGATTTACTTGGTGAAATGGAAGAAGAAGAAAT
>JAMOQG010000055.1 GCA_027064135.1 Peptostreptococcaceae bacterium
TGCTAGTAGAAAGAGTAGTAAGAATCGCAAAAGAATTAGGAAGAGAAATAGCAACACCAGAAGAAGCAAGAAAAATTCTTTCTATATAATACTACATTAAAATTGGGCGTAAAGCTCAATTTTTTTTTTGAAAGAAATCACACAGTTACTTTGATATGATGTATAATTAAATAATAAGTAAATTATTTTTAGGAGGAGTTTATGTACGGACATGGTGTTTCGCCGGGGATAAGTATTGGAAAAGTAGAAATCTATAAAGAATTTGACGAAAAAATAAAAAAACGCGATGTTATAGATGTTAAGCATGAGGTTAAAAAATATTTGCAAGCTATTAGAGTTTGTAAGCATGACTTAGAAGAAGAATGTAGTGAAGTTAAAAAACAAATTGGTAAGGAAAATTTTTTAAAAGTAGAATATTTTAATGAGTATAGAAATCATCTTGATATGTTAGTTGATGAAGAAATTGTTGAACAAGTTAAACGTGAAATAATTGGGAGACACATTAATGCAGAATTTGCTTTGAAAAATGTTATGGATAATTATATTGGAATTTTTGAAAGTATTGAAGATGATGAAATGAATCATAAAGTTATGGATTTAAAATACATTCTACTTAAATTATTAAAAATTATGATTTCATTTAGTGATCTTGAAAATAAAAAAACAGGTATTAAGAAAATTGTTATTACACGAAATTTAAAAACAGCTGACACTACAAAAATAGATTTAAATTCTGTAATTGGTATTGTAAGTGAAACAGGTGGAGAAACATCACATAGCGCAATAATGGCTAAAGCACTCAATGTTCCAGCAGTTGTAGCATTAGAAGGAATTTTATCTGAAGTAAAAGATGGGGATGAAATAATAATTGATGGTTTTAAAGGTAGAGTAATCGTTCATCCAACTGATGATCAAAAAAAAGAATATTTAGAAAAACAAAAAAGAGAAAATGAAAGAAAAGAGAAATTAAACGAATATATTAATAAAAAAACTATTACAGAAGATGGACATATAATTGAACTTTCTTCAAATATTGCAACTTTAAATGATATACCTGGTGTTATTAACAGTGGTAGTGAAGGAATTGGACTTTTTCGAACAGAATTTATTTATATGAATAGAGAAAAATTACCTACAGAAGATGAACAATATATAATATATAAAAGAGTTGCGTTATCTTTAAAAGGTAAGCCTGTAGTTATTAGAACTTTAGATATCGGTGGAGATAAAGAATTAGAGTATTTTCAATTTCCCAAAGAAGATAATCCTTTTTTAGGCTATAGAGCAATTAGGATGAGTTTAGATAAAACTGATATTTTTAAAGTTCAATTAAGAGCAATTTTAAGGGCTAGCATATTTGGAAATTTAAAAATTATGTTTCCATTGATATCTCATTATCATGAATTAATTAATGCAAAAAAAATTTTACAGGAAGTAAAAGATGAAATGGATAAAGAAAATATTGAATATAATAAAAATATAGAAGTAGGTATGATGGTAGAAGTTCCTGCAGCTGTATTAATTGCTGATTTTTTAGCTAAGGAAGTTGATTTTTTTTCAATTGGAACAAATGATTTAATTCAATATACGGTTGCAGTAGACAGAACAAATGAGCATCTAGATTATTTATATACTCCTTATCATCCAGCAGTTTTAAAACTCATTAAAATGACTATAGATAGTGCTCATAAAAATGGAATATGGGTTGGATTATGTGGTGAAGTTGCAGGAAATGAATCAATTATTCCGCTTTTAGTTAGTATGGGACTTGATGAATTTAGCATGAATTCGAATGAAGTTTTAAGGTCGAGATATGTAATAAATCACATTAGCAAAAAAGAGTATGCTAAAAATATTGATGAAATTTTATCTTTAAGAAGTTGTGTTAAAGTAAAAGAAAAATTATTAGAATTAAATACAAAATATAATTGTTTTTATAATATTTTTGAATAAATTTCTTGTTTATTGGAGGACTTATGGATAAAAAAAATAATAATACACAATCAATAGTAAAAAAATTAATTTCAAGAGTAGGTCTTTTAATATTAACAATATCAATAATATTAATTGCAAGTAATTTTTTTATATCAAAAAATATTGCATTTAAGGAAAGAGTTAATTATATGGAGTTATCTACTGAAAGAAAATCAAAAGAAATAGAACTTATATTTAATGAAGCATATTATGAAATAAAAACATTTGAGAAAACAGTGAATACTATTAAAAATGATGATAGTATTTCTAATAAAAGAGAAATGCTTGAAGAAATTGCAAAAGAAATTGTTATAAATAATGAAAATGTTGTTGGATTAGGTATAGGATTTAATAAGAATGCTTTTGATAATAAAGATACAGCATATACAGGCATTGAAAAATATAATTTTGATGGTCAATTTATTCCTTATATTTCATATTTAAATAATAATGTAAAAATAGAACCATTAATTAATATGGAAAATGAAAATTATTATTTAAAGCCTAAAAATGCAAAGAAAACTGTGTTAATAGAACCGTATGAATACACAATTAATAATAAGGAAGTTCTAATGACAACAATTTCAGTACCATTATATGACAATAATAATACTTTTATTGGGATTTTAGGAATAGACATATTATTGGATACTATACAAAACAAAATGGAAGAAGAACTTGAAGAAAATATAGAAGAAGAATATTATTTTGTAAGTAATGAAGGAATGATAGTTGCAAATGATACAGATTCATCAAAAATTGGTGAAAACATTATAAAATATTATCCGAATTTTGAAAAAAACAAAATTGAATTAGATAA
>JAMOQG010000056.1 GCA_027064135.1 Peptostreptococcaceae bacterium
TGTAATAGAGCAACCACCTAATAATAATACTAAAAATAATATCAAAATTAATTTTTTCATATAAATTATCTCCTTTTATTCCATTAAAAAATATTTCTATTAATGAATCTATTTCTTGATCAATTGTAAGATTAGTTTCAATTTCTTTTGTAGTGGTGCCATCATAACCCTTTTGATAAAAAATTTTAATTGCATTTTCTAAGATTAGTTTCTGAGTTTTTTCTGATTTTTTCATTTTACCTCCTGTAAGTGAGTACTTACTCATTGTTATATTCTGTTTAATAAAATAGTCAAGCATAGAATAATATTTATGGTTATTTCCTATTATTTTGGGTAAAATATAATTGTTGAGTATTAATAGTATATAAAGGAGAATGAATATGGCAGATGTAATTGATTACAAAATTCACGGAAATGATATGCAGCTTGTTGAAATTGAATTAGATCCAGGTGAGGGAGTAAGAGCTGAAGCGGGAGCTATGACGTTTATGGAAAATGGTATTGAAATGCAAACAAAAGCATCAGGTGGATTATTTGGTGGTTTTAAGCGAATGGTGACAGGAGAAAGTTTTTTTATAACTACTTTTTTAAATAATGGTAGTTCAATTAGTCATGTAGGATTTGCAGCACCGTATCCTGGTAAAATTATACCAATTGATTTAAAAGATTATCACGGAAAATTTATTTGTCAGAAGGATTCTTATTTATGTTCTGCTAATGGAATAGAAATTGGAATTGAACTTACAAAAAAAATTGGTACTGGATTTTTTGGTGGTGAAGGATTTATTTTGCAAAAATTGACTGGTGATGGATTGGCATTTATTCATGCTGGCGGAACAATAATTAAAAAAGAATTAGGACCAAATGATGAAATAAAAGTAGATACTGGTTGTATAGTTGGTTTTGAAGATTCAGTAAGCTATGATATTAAATTTATTGGCGGTTTCAAAAATGCATTATTTGGTAAAGAAGGTTTATTTTTAGCAACTTTAAGAGGACCGGGAATTACATATATACAATCACTTCCAATTTCTAAATTATCAGAGAGAATTGTTGCTTCAGCAGGAACTAATAAAGGTGGAAAATCTGTTTCAGTGGGAGGTATTTTAGGCGGAATACTAGATGATTAAATATTTGTAAAAAGATGTTAAAAAATATATAATTAGTGGATAGAGAAATCTATCCATTATTTATTTGTTTAGAGTTTGGAGTGAATATGAAAGATATTATGAAACTTTTTTTTACATTTTTTAAAATTGGAGCTTTCACAATTGGTGGGGGGTATGCAATGGTACCTGTTATTCAAAAGGAAGTTGTTGATAATGCAAAACTTATAACTGAAGATGAATTTCTTGATTATATAGCAGTAGCACAATCAATTCCTGGAATTATCGCAGTAAATGTTTCTACATTTATTGGATATAAGTTATATGGTTTTATTGGAGCATTTTTCATATGTTTTGCTGTAGTACTACCTTCATTTGTAATAATAGTACTTCTAGCAAATGTAATAATGTTATATGGAGACAGTATTTATTTAATAAAAATATTTTCAGGTGTAAGACCTGCTGTAATTGGAATAATGATGTTTTCAGTATTTAAATTATATAAGCCTCTTAAAAAAACAAATTTTTCTTTTTTTATTATTATACTTAATATAGTATTTATTATTGGATTAAATATTCATCCGATAGTATCATTAATAGTTTCGGGTATAATAGGAGGTGTTTATGGACATATCTATGTTAAGTAAATTATTTTTTAAGTTTTTAAATATTGGAGCTTTTAGTTATGGTGGTGGATATACTGCATTATCATTAATTGAAAGAGAAATAGTACATAATAGCCATTGGTTAACAACAGAAGAATTTATGGATGTTTTAGCACTTTCTCAAATAACACCTGGCCCTGTTGGAATAAATGCATCTACATATGTAGGTTATAAAGTTATGGGAATGAGTGGTGCAGTAGTTGCAACATTTGGTGTTGTTATTGTCTCATTTATTATTGTAAATATAGTAGCTCATTATTTTTTGAAATTTAGAGATTCAAAAATTGTAGAATCAATTCTTTTAGGACTTAAACCTGCAATTATTGGAATAATTATTACTGTTGTTTAATAATTTTTTTAGTGCTTATTTCTGTTACTAAATTTAAAGTTCATCCTATTATTGCAATATTTTCTTCTGCACTATTAGGAATAGTTTTATTTTAGTCTAGGAAACACAGTAAAAGTTATAACGTGTGACAGATATAGTTAAATGAGAAAGGAATATATGAATAAAATTTTAGCATTTGCGTTAATTGTTTTGTTAATTGCTTTATCAGTTTTAGGTTACTTTTATAATGAATTAAAAAATGATTATAGTAATGTATTTGAGATACTTAGGAATAAAAGAGTTGAAGGTAATCTAATAATAGATAATGAATATAATTATGATTATGAATTTATAAATGATGATGGAATATTTGTTTCTTATGAAATTTTAAAAGAAATTATTGATAGTACCGTTGAACTTTCTAATAGTAAAACAAGAGTATATATAGAAATAGATAAACTTGATTTTAAACTTGAAACTGATGAACTTACAGAATATGTTAACAATAATTTGGATAGAATAAATATTCCAATAAAATTTATTGAAGAAAAAAAATATATTAATTTAGATCTTTTAAGTAAATTATATCCAATATTTTATAATTATTATGAAAGTGAAAATGTTTTATATATAAACACGAATATCGAAAAGATAAAAAAATATAGTTCAAATGAAAATAAAAATGTTT
>JAMOQG010000057.1 GCA_027064135.1 Peptostreptococcaceae bacterium
TTGACCAAGATTTTTATCATTAGCTAATTTTAAAATATCTGCTTTATTTTTTTCAATATCTTGATCGACTGTAGATATTCGAATGTAAGCTGTTGTTTTCATAGAAAGACCTTTATATTTAAAGTAAGTGTATTTATTTAAATAATTATATAGTAATTTATATATTTTAGTCAGTGATATATGTTATATTTTATCAACAATTTAAATGAACGTTTAAATTATTGATAAGATAATATTTATTTGATAATTTCTAGTTTATCTTCTTTTGCTAACTGATACCAATGTTTCCATATCTTCAATGCATCATCTTTACTATAGTCTTTAGCATTTCGTTTATTATAAATAATACCCTTATCTGAAATTGAAAGGATTGTTTGCTCATCTTGTTGAATATTTTGATTTATATAATTTTTTCGAAGATATGAAATAAAAGTTTTCATATCTTTGAGAGTGTCATTTGAACCTTTGTTATTAGTTTGAAGAGTTATAATTAACCTATCAATTTTGCGACCTATTTTCTGCTCAGTATATGTAAATTTAAGATCTGTATATTGAATGAAATCATCTTTTGCTTTGTTTATTATTTGCTTTTTTATATTGTCGTATCTATAACTAAGTGGTATTTTATAAGTATCTCTCAACCAATCTATATTAATTTCAAATGTATAACTTCTAGGATATTTCTTATTTTTCTTAAAATATTCATTTTTATATACTTTGAAACGAAAAGTAAAATATTCATAAAGTCTTGGTGAGTAATTACCTTTCAATTTTAAAATATTAACTAATTCATATTGAGTGAAATTATTTTTCATATCTAACAGGTAAGGTTTTAGCTTAGGATGTATATCAAATATTATGTAACCTTCTAATTTATCTATATCCACATAACTACACCAATTAAATAATTTACCATCAATCCAAAAAGGATTAGACATAAGTTCTTCTGCTTGTTTTTTAATGAAAGCTTTATTTTTAGAAGAACTACCAACTTGTTCTAAATAACTATCTATATGAAGTGCATATTCTTGAAAATCAGCATCATCTTTATTTAACATAGAAATAACCATTGAATACATTTTTTGAGCAGTTGATGATAAAGAACCTTTTGCTTTTATAATATCGTTGTGTTTCGCTATTTTTTTATCAATGTCATATTTAACTATTTTCATTACAATACCTTTTATTAAGTATTGTAATTATAGCAGTACAATACTTAATAAAAGGTATTGTAATTACCCCCATTTTTATTGTAATTACCCCCATTTTTATTGTAATTACCCCCATTTTTATTGTAATAGATTCTATAGAACCCCTATAGTTAGGCTTGTAAATAGAATTCTAAAACTCTTAAAATAAGTTTTATTAAAATCTAGGAAAGACTTTTTATTTGAAAGTGCTTTTTTCATGTCTCTTTTAGAAGGAAAATCCTAACGGATATTTCTACTAATTTTTAATTGAATTCTTTCGAATTCTAAGAAGGATCTTGAATTCCTCCTAAGGTCGTTCTTCGCTTTTTTCTTTTTTATCGCGTTGCTCTATTTTGCATTTAGGAGCTAAAGCTATTAGTACCTGTTTGGTTATTTAAGCTGGTGCGAATGCGACGGTAGCTGTTTAGTTTCTGTACTTGCTCTCGTTCAACGACCTCACGGTCTCTACCTGCTGAGTATTGCTAAGTTGTCGTTGTATGGCTACTGGTGTAGCAAAGACTGAAAAAATAATTATGTTTAAATTGAATAAATCATTTTAAGGTATATAGAAGAGCTTAAAATGATAGCAGGTAAGATAATGTATTAATAAACTGTATTTATGGCTTCAGCTATCTGTGAGGTATGAATTCTAATGTGTTTGAGATGTTTAATTGTTGCAGTTTGAGATATATTGGAATTGTAAGCTGTTTTTTTTGATGATCTGCTTGGTTAAGGCTATTTTACCCTAAATTTGATAAATTTTGAGATTGAAAAATAGAAAGATTTATAAGGAAATCAAATACTTAATTGTAATTGATTTAACTTAACTAATTTATTATTTTAAATAAACTTCATAAAATATAAAAAACTTAAACTTGAATAATTCTTAAATTCAGATGATTTTAAGTTTGAATTATTTTATCTTTCTTGAAAATTTATCTTGTTTTTGTTTAATTTTCTTTGTTGGAATATTTTTAGATATTGATTATGATATAAGTAATTTATAGCCTTAGATAGGATAATTTTTATTTATATATTTTATTAGTGTAATTTGTATTTTTTTCATTGATGTTATATTTGAAATATTAATAATATGTGATTTTGAAAAGAATTTTATTTAATAAATATTAACATTAATATTTACTTAAACTGTTTATTTTTGAGTTTAAGAATTAAATATGCTTAAATATTAAAGTTAATAATTTTAGATAAGTTTATTTTAATAAAATATAAATCAGTTAATTTTGTTCTTTTTGATTTTTGTTAAATTGTCTATTTTTGATTTTTTGAGTTGTTTGTTTTCTTCTTGTTTTAGCTGTTTTGATGATTATGGAGTAAATGGCTTGGTTTTTAGGGGAAAGCTGTTCGAAATGCTTTTGGTGTATTTGGATTTTCTTTTCTTAGTCCTGTTTTTTAGTGGTTTAGGGTTTATTGTTATATTATTCACTATATAGTGAATTTGCTATTTGTCTGTTTTTTATTGGATTTAAACGGACAACTCTTTATTCATTTATTGTATGTTAATGGTTGTTGCTCTATAATTCGACTTTCCTTAATAGATTAGTGTGCTTTAC
>JAMOQG010000058.1 GCA_027064135.1 Peptostreptococcaceae bacterium
TTATTCCTGACTCATTTTATAATCTTTATTACAAAACAATGGGTCGTGATAGAACTTATTCTCTTGAATCAATGTTTATGTTTTTTATTTATAAAAATTTTCGTTCTATTTCGAAAGATTCAACTCTATGTTAATAGGTAATCCTTTGATATCATCTCCAGATTTTCCCCTAACCCACACCGGCACGAGAGTTTCCAGCTCACACGGCGCTCCATCAAAATTAGATATTAATAATTTTACTATTTCCGATTATTTTACGTAGCTTATTAATCTTATTAAGTGCAGTTTTATTTCTAATACTTTCTCCAATTCTTTTAATGTATATCAGTTGGTTTTTTTCATTTTCTTCATGAATTAATTTGTAAACATCTGCTCTTACTATTATAATATTATTATAGTTATCTGAACCATATGATTCGTTTAGGCAACATAGATCATTTAAGAGCTTTTAAAACAGTTGCTTAATTTATTACTTATTCATATTTGAAAAACTTAATATCTATACTCTTAGTTTAACTTGTTTATTTTTTGGCACAACTTGTTAATAGTCTATTTCGCAATTACTTATGTTTAATAGATATGTAGTTCCAAAAAAAACTGCGTTTAGTTTCTATAATTTCAGTTCTTTTATCAGACTTTAATTTTTCTAACTCTTTCTCTTTTAAATATTTCTTAGAATAAATAATTTTATCTGTTTCATCATCAAACTTACCTATGCATTTTCGTATACTTCTAGCTTATTGTTTTTCTTTATCCCAATATCCATTTGACTCATAAATATATGTTACATCATTACTTTTATTTTTTACTTTTACTATAAATATTATAAAAACCACATTGTTATAATTGTAACAATGAAAAGGATAAAAGTTAAACCCTAAATTAAAAGAATTTTGCAATTTAGGGGTTTATTTATTCATAGGTATAATTCCCCGTCACTTTATTACTATAATTTGAATTTGCTTACCTCGCTAGTTAATTGTTCAGCAAGTTTTGATTCTGATTCAGCTATATTTTTAATTTCTTCAACAGATTTATTTATATCTTCAATATTACTTAGGATATCTATACTTTTAATCGTAGCTGATTCAACTGCCTCTGTTATTAATACTAATGAATCATTAGCTTTAGTTAATTCTAAATTCACAACTTCTGATTTAGAATGCATTAAATATATTCTATCTTTTATCAATTTCGCATCTTCAAAGTACTGATTCCCTACATTTACAAATTTATCATAATCTGTAATTATAGTATTGTCAATAAAGCTTAAAACACCTTCTGAACTCATTGATATATCATCAAATGATTCCTTTACTTTTTCTATTAGTATATCCATTTGCTCAGTTGTCTTCATAGATTCCTCTGCTAATTTTTTTACTTCTTCAGCTACAACCGCGAAACCTTTACCATGTTCTCCCGCTCTAGCTGCTTCAATTGCAGCATTGAGCGCTAGTAAATTAGTTTGATTTGATATATTTTGAATTCCTTCAGACATAATTTGAATTTCTTCAATAACTTTTCCTTTTTCTATCGCATTTAATATTTCCCTTTTCTTATCGACATATACCTTTTCAGTTTTTTCTTTTAAAATAACTGTACTTTTTTTCATTTCTAGTGCTCTTTGAGATATTTCATTAGCATTTTCATCACCAAGTTTTGCTTCATTAATAAGAGCACTTGATAATTCTGAAATTTGTTCATTTGAAGCTGACACTTCTTCTATCGATGCATTAATTGTTTGCATACTTGATGATATTTCTTGAATAGAAATATTAACGTTTTTTACTTCTTTATTAACACCTTTAATTGTTGTTGTTAATTCTTCACTTGCTGCGTTTACTTCCATAATTCCATTTGAAACAGAAACAAGTAATATTTTAAGCTTCTCTTTCATTAAAGCAAACGCACTTGCAACCATACCTATTTCATCTTTTAATTTTATATTAATTTCTTTTCTAAAATCACCTTCACCAATATCTTTAGAGACTATCACCAATTTTTTTAATGGTTTTATTAATTTATCTACAAAAAATAAAACAAATAAAATAGCGATAAATATAAATCCAAATCCTATAAACATCATTTGATTAAATGAATTTACAGCTATATTTTCATAATATGTATTTGGAACACCAACATACCAAATTCCAATTATATCTCCAACTTTATTTTTTATAGGTTCATAAGCAGTTTGATTCCAAATTCCTACTACATTTGCTTTACCTATAAATTTTTCGCCTTTAACTAATACTATATCAGAAATAGCTTTAGATACAGTCTCTCCTATAGCTTTTTTACCATCAGCCTTAACAACATTTGTTGCTATTCCAATATCACCTAAAAAAATTGCTACAGTATCACCTGTCATTTTACCTATTTCATCCACAATAGTAAAATTATTATTTATAAGTTTATTGCCCTTATATAAATTAATGCCATCTTTTTCCCAATCACCGGGATATTTACTATCAATAAGTGCTATTCCCATTTCAAGATCACTATTTAATTTTTCCTGAGCAGAATTAATTAATTTTCCCTTAAACGAAAAAAAAGTATACGCTCCTGTAAATGCTGAATACATAATTATAATAAATAAAAATAATGCTATTATTTTCCCTTTTAATTTCATTTTCATCTCCTTTTAAATTTTATTTTAGTCAATTGTAAAACTATATAACCTATTGCAATCAATAACTTTCTTTTATTTATTTTGAATAGTTTCCTCCAATATGGGTATCTAGGACTTGTTTAATGGCAAGCCTTTACTATTTTAGATTAAAAAAATTGCTGTATTTTTAATTTTCTTTAATTTAAAATAGTAAAATTTCTTTATTTTGATATAAATAGTTCTCAAATTGGAAATACTGTTTCTCTTAAATCAACAATTTTATTTGCTGGTATAACCCAATTAATTGGTGTTCTTATTATGATTCGTTCAGGCAACATAAATCATTTAAGAGCTTTTAAAACAGTTGCTTAATTTATTACTTATTCATATTTGAAAAACTTAATATCTATACCCTTAGTTTAACTTGTTTATTTTTTTGATGTTTTTGTTATTTTAATGACAAGTTATTAATAGTCTATTTCGTAATTACCTAAGTTAATTTTAGTTTAAGTTAATTAGACAATATTATCGAAAAAATTAAAAACTACAATATATTGGTACTTTTATAATAAATTAAATCTGTATATAAAATTTCATTATATTCTTCATATCTCATCCCTGCCAACTTATATGATTGTTTTTTTCTAAAAGATAAAGATGCAAAATTTGGCACTGGATCAATTATTGTTTCTGAAAAAAGATATTCATAACCTAAAATGTTAATATCTTTAATAAACTTTTTGTAAATTTTACTGCCAATTCCGTGTCCTGTATGACCCGCTAAAATTGCCATTTTATCAGATAAAACAAAATTTTCTGTTTTTTTAGAATCAAAATTCGGACTCCAAACTATATCTTTAATCCAATTCGGATTTTGTAATAACCATTCTGTTCTAGTATAACCTATTAAAAAACCAACAATTTCATTCTTTTTCTCAGCCACATAAAAAAAATCTAAACTTTTAATTTTTTCACGAAATATATTCTTAAAATATATTCTATTATCATTATAATTATCCATTAAAAAACCATTATAAGATTCATAGTCACCTTTTCCCACACTTGAGGCCACATTGATAATTCCATCAAGATCTTCAACAATTGCTTTTCTCACATTAACTAAATCTAGATTTTGTTGCACTAAAATAATATTTTCTTTTGTACGTAATTTATTTGCTATAAGCATAAATTTCCCTCCGTTTCACTTTGATTCTATGATTGATGAAAATGATTCTATAAAAAATTAATATAATTTTAATTATATTATTTTGAAGATTATATGTAATTAAAAGCTCGTATTTAAAGTAGTTGAAATAGAATTGTTAAAAGAAAAGTATATATATAATAATATTTTAAACAAATACTATATTAATATTATACAACATATTTACAAAAAAAACAATTTAAAAACCTCGAACATATATATATTATAATATTCGAGGCTTAGTTAATATTAAAAAATCAAGTTTTTAAAGATGTATATTATAGTTAATTCGCATTTTCAAAATAGTAGTTTACTCCTGCTTTAAAACCATTTTGGAATCCAAGTCCATCATCAGAAAATTTAACTCCGCCTTTATTAAAAGTTGCTTTTATTCCACCTTTTGAGTAAGATCCTTCAAGTTCACTTCCTACTAGACTTCTTGGATCTACTCCAATATTATCAAAACTTTTGGCAATTCCTAAAGCTAAAGCTTTAGCTTTTTTTAGAATTTCTTTGTAATCTGCTGTTTCTAATGAAAAAACAGAAACTGACCATATTGATGTTTCAACACCTTTAAATGCTCCAACTGCGAAATTTGCTGCATTTTTAGCAGTATCAGTAACCTCATATGAAACCATTGCTCCATTTTCAAATGTGTCAATTTTAGAAATCATTTCATAATTTTTCGGATTAATTTCATACCACGCGTATCTTTTTTTGCTATTTATCGTTGTTGGTTCTTCTTGAATTAAAATATAATTTGTTGAATCATTAATATAGTTAATTAAATTTTCAGGAACTTTTGCTTCACGCATTTCTTTTAGGTAATTTTCATCAACATATGGTGGAATTAAAACTAACTCTTGATTATCTTCCCATATTTCATCAATACCCATTCCTTTTCCTTTAAGAACTTTTGATTCTAAACTAGATGCAAATAATCCGGATATTATATTATAGCCATTATTCAATTCTTTATTGTTACTATGCATTTCATTAATTACATCTACTAAATCAATATGCGTGTTGAAAATATCATTTACCTTGTTAGAAACAACAATTATACGTTCTCTGCTAGTCCTTCCTAAAATGATATCTAATTCTTTTGATAACATTTCGTCATTTAAACTTTGATTAGCAATAAATTCATTAATTATTGAACGGTTATGCCATTTTAATGCTGTTAATTCGCTTGGATTTTCAATATTATCATACAAACTATTAGCAAGTTCTTTCAATTTTTTAATAGATTTTTCTGTTAAATCAGGTGAATTAATACTTACTGTAAAAAATACATTATCAAGCGATTCATTTTCATTTAAATAAGTAATATGTCTGTTATATTTATTATGCTGAGCAAATTGTATTTCAACAGATTTTATATCATATTCATTTAAATTAATAGTATCATCACCTACTATATTTTCACCTTTCGTCATTATAACAGTATTTATTTGGTTTTGATTTTTAACGAAAGCTATGTCTATAGCATCAAGGCTTAATGTATCTGTATTAATTGTTGCTTCTAGTAGATCAACTTCAATAGTAACTATTCCATCATCAACTTCTCCTGCTAAAGCATCATTAAAATCAGATATTTTTGCATTTGCATTTTCATTTTTAGATATAGCATTAACAAAAATTTTCATATATATTTTATCTGATTTAAGTTCTGGAATAACATTATTTTCAAAATAAACAAGGCTTCTTAAATTTTCAATTTCATCCATAAAAGGAATAACAAAAGTATGATTTTTATTATTTTCTTTATATATTATTGCTGGTACACTATCTATTTTAATATCATCTACTTTTGAAATATCTTTTAAAACAGCCTTACCTTTATCAGTAAGATTCGCAATTTTTAACTTTGGACTATAACCTAGTTTAGAAAAAGCTCTTAAAGCAATGTTAGCGAGATCTGAAGCAGTACCGTAACCCTGTGTTAATACAGCTTCTTTTGAATACTTATAAGTAAATGGCATATATTCATTTTTTGAAGGAATATATTCTAATTCTTTTAGTGTTTTTTTAAGTCTATCAACAGAGTTTATAGATTCAAAAATAGTTGATCCGTATATAGAAATAGACGGTGCTTCAACAGTTTCTTTTTCAATCATTGTATTAGCAAGTTGTAACTTTTCAGATGATTCTTGGTGTTCAGAATTATATTTATTAATAACTTTAGTAAGTGTATCATTTAGCTTTTCAGTATAATAGTCATCTTTTTCAAATTTTGTTTTTTCTACTAAATAATCTTTATTAAAATCTTTTTCAGAAGCTAAATAATTAAGTTCTTTAAAAACAGTAGATTTTAAATACCATTTTTTATTAATACTTTCATCATCAAGGTAAAACATTAAAAAACCTCTTCTATTTGTACCATCGAAAATTAAAGTGTTTTCAGAAAAACCAAGAAGTAAATTGTTGGTATAATCATATACATCTCTTAATTCAGGATTATAGCTAAAACCGCTATTTTCCACTGTTCCATCATAATCTTCTGATTGTAAATTAAATAGTTCTGGAATCCCATAACTACTGTAACCATCCTTTATGTCTTCAATAGTTATATCCGCTACAATGCAGTTATTAAAATTTCCTTCTCGTATTTTTATTAGATTATTTACTTTTAATTTAAAATACTCACTAGTTAAATAATCTCCTGTCATTTTATACTGTTTCACATCAGTTCCAATTAATGCATCTTCATCTTTTAATTCAACGAATATATTGAAATCATAATCCTTTAAAATTTTAGGTATTTGATAACACATATAAATTTTATTAAATGATCCTGGAGAAATCATTAATTTAGAAATAAATCCTGAAGGTATAGAAGAAGTTATTTCATTTATTGGAATATAAAAATCTCCTTTCTCAGAATTTATTTTAAGTTTAACCCTATCTCTTGGATTGATGTTAATTAATGCTTGCATTTTAGATATAAAATTGGCTTCTATTTTTCTAATGATACTATTTTCTAAATTAAATATATTAAAATCAAAATCTTCTTTATTCATATCTTTAAAACCATTAATCTCCATTGAAAAAGTATCTGTCAATTTACCTGTCGCAGTTTTAGGTAAATATTTAACATTTTCGTTAACAACAGTCATTTTTCCAATAAGCGGAATATCAATATGACCGTAATTTACATCATAATAATGAAGTGACAATTGATCCATTTCATTGTCTGGAACTAAAAAAATCATTGTTCCGTCAATTATTTTCTCAGGTTCTATAGTAATTGAAAAATTACTTGGATTCGATATTGGTTTTTCAGCAAGCCAAGTCTCAGCTGATGCAGGATAAGTTCCTGAGTTGTTATATCCTACATAAAAATGCGATGTATAATTAGGAATTAAATATGGAATTTTAATTTTTTTTAATTCTCCATCAGAAGATTTTGATACCCAAGCAGATGGATGTCCACTTCCATCTGGATATACCATTACTTCTTGCTCTTTAATAATATTTTCTATATTCATTGTTAAAGCTAAAAATCTATAACCCGATGGTGGATCAAGACCTTTTAATTTTGATAAATAAACTAATTCATTTGCTGTAAGTTTAATTGCGTCATTTGCATTATTTACACCATTTAATTTGATTCTTTTAATTATTTTAGATTCTGTTACGTCCATTGAATCTCCTGTAATTAACTTTGCAGTTTCAGAATCTTTTAACTTAGGTAATTCCATAAAAGAATACTTAATTGTTTCAGATTCAGAAATTATATCACTTTTCTTCTTTTGAGTTAAATTAGAAAGCACTGATGCTGAGTAATTATTTAATTCACCAGTTTTAGCAACTTTATTTATAATTATTTTAGTTGAAATTAAATCTGATTTTGGTTCTGTTTCCACTTCTTTAATCATTTCATCAAAAGTAGTTCTGATTAAATCAGGATCTTCAGTAATAATATATTTTCCATCTGATTTTTCAGAAGCATAAATAAATGCATCCTCATTATCTTCTACACCCATTCCAATCCAAAGAACTTTAATATTATCCTCTTTTATTTTATCAAGAATTAAATTAAAATAATCAAGATCCTCCTCACACACTTCTAATGCTGCATCAGTTAAATATACAAGTACTTTACTAGTTGAAGGAACGGATTTCAACATTTTATATCCTATTTCAACAGAACCTAATATTTCAGTTGCTCCACCTGCATATAAATCACTAATGCCTCTTAGGATTTTAGTTTTATCTATAGTCATTGCTTGTAATAAGTTTATATCTTGATTAAATTCAATCAACTGCATTTGAATATCATCAGGTAAATTTATAATGAAATCATGAAATAAATTCTTCACATTTGTTATCCTTAAACTGTTATAGTCATCAGAAATTTCTGTCATTGAACCACTTGTATCTATTACAAATGTAACTACTGGAATATCACATAATTGCGATTCTTTCGGCCTACTATATATTAATTCATAAGTATTGCTTAATCTATCATTAATTGATTTAAAAACTTCATTAAGAGCTGTTTCATCCAAAGCATTAAAATATTTTCCATTTGAAATTTCTGCAAATTTGCCTAAAGTTACTTTATCGGGATTCTCTCCAAATCCTATAGAATAAATTGGAATATTGCTGTTTTTGATAATATCTATTACATTTTCTTTATCAGAAACACTTCCTCTATCGGTATCATATAAATTTGCATCTTCTCCATCTGTAAATAGAACTATAGTTGGTCTTTCGGCTTCTTCTAAACTTTCTAATGCATTAATCGTTGTATCATATAAAACAGTTGCACCACCAACATTAATTTTATTTAAGTTACTTAATGCTTCTTTTTTTGTACTTCCTTTCATCATTTTAACTTTTGAATCAAAATCAATAATTTGAATATTTACATCATCTTGCATACTTTCAATAAATAATTTAGCAGATTTTATTGTTTTTTGCATTTGTCCTTTCATAGATCCTGAAGAGTCTATTGCAAGAACAATATTTGGTGAAGATTTTACTCTATTTATTGAATCTATTTTTGTTTTAAAAGTTCCTTCAAAAACTTCAGTATTTTCTAAATCTGGCAAAATTACTTGAGTATTTTTATCAACTAGAGAAAATCTAACATTAACTTTATCGTTAGATTCTTTTATAGTTAAAATATTTATTCCTTGATCAACTTCGCCTATTTTATATTTAAGTTCATTTGTTAAAGTAAAAGGCACTTTAACTTTTGTCATTTCACCTGCATTAACAGGTACCATTGTTGCCGTATAACTAGAAAGATTAGTATCACCAGCAGGTGTAACGGAAACATCCCAGTAACCTGATGGTACATAGATTAAATAATCGCCATTAGGCATTTTATCAAAATGATAATTTTGATACGAATATAGCGGATGCGAAATGAAAATATGATTTTTACCTGAAGGCGATACCCTAATATCTGATACGTTTTCAGCTGAAACAGTTATTGCACCCATTTTTTCACCATATTTAACATTTTCTAATACTCCATTGTTTTCTATTTTTATTGTAATTTTTTCTGGAATATTATCGTCAAACCATTCAACAGACCATATGCTTGAACCGCTATCAAACATTAAATTATCTGAAACATAATGAAGCTGTTCCCATTCATCAAGGGATCTAGCAAAATTGAATTCTCTTATATAATTTCCATATTGATTTCTATTTACTGCGCTAACTTCAGCATAACCGTTTGTAATATCAAAAGTTGCTGTTTGGAATTTGTTATGTTCATTGTATGTAGTAAAATAATAAATTTCATTTTCATAATCTGCGGGTTTTATTACTAAAGTATCGCCTATTTTCATTACTTTTTCTTTTATTACATCGATTTCTAATTCTAAATCACTGTTTATATATGCCATTGCCCACCAATAGTTTTTATCATCTAATTTTTTATGGAATACTAAAGTTTTTTTATATCTATATTCAATTTCACATTCTAAATTTTTCGCATAATTTTCTAAATCATATAAATAAGATTCAATAACATCAGAAGAAACTTCATTTTCAAAAGGAATATTCATTTTCCATAACTTTCCATAGATTTCTTTATCTTCATAAACACTATCTGCATTTAGAAAACTCAAATAATAATTCGATTCATCTACTATTTCAATAGTTGAGTATGACTCTTCCATTCCCAAAGGATTAATATATGGTTTTTCAACACTCCAATTTCCATCTGCTTGATTTCCAAATTCAAAAATCGACTCAGGATCAATATCGTATGATATATTATCTTCAGTTTTTTCTTCAATGTCATTAATATTATTTTCGTTTTTAACAGCTATTTCATTATCATTACTTTTTGATTCGATATCAGTTTTTTTGCAACTTGAAATAAAAACTACTAAAATTAATAAAACTATTAAAACACTTAAATTTCGCCTTTTAATAAACATTAGATGCTCCTTTCATATTGCTTATTTATACCCAATAACTGAAATTTTAAGCAAATACTATTCTACAAAAAAAGATTCCAATTAAGGAATCTTTAACTATTTATATTCAATTTAGTAAATTTAGATAAATTTTATAATTTTCATTATCAAAACAAACAAAAATTATCTTTTTATCATTGTATTTTTCAAGAAATTCTTTAATAGTTTCTATAGCAATTTCTGCTGCTTTTTCTTTAGGAAATTTATAAATACCAGTAGATATATTTGGAAAAGCAATACTTTCTAAATTATTCTCTATCATTAAATTTAAAGAATTCTGATAAGCATTTCTTAAAATTTTAACCTCATCATTATTTCCGGAGCGCCAAATTGGGCCTATAGCATGAATAATATATTTTGCAGGCAAATTATAGCCAAGTGTTATTACAGCATCACCAGGATTCCTATGCCCAAATTTCTTGCATTCCTTTAACAATTCAGTGCCGGCTGCTTTATGTATTGCCCCATCGACGCCTCCGCCTCCAAGTAATGAAGTATTAGCTGCATTTACAATTGCATCAACTAAAATATTTGTAATATCACCTTTAATAATCTCAATATTATTCATATAAATCTCCATATTTAAAATACACACTTCCAAGTTCCACATCCAAGATTATCTGATGGTATTTTTTTTGCCACAAATCCCATTTTTCTATATCTTTTTACTTCGCTATCGTCAATTTCAATTACAATTTTTGTATTATTAAGAATTAATTTTAAATTTTCTATAATTTCCTTTTCAATAGCTTTAACGTTTTCATTCTCATCAACTGAAAAATTAAGTATTTCAGCTCTTTTGGGATTGATTCTATTAAGTCCAATAATTCCAACAATTTTATTATCAATTTCAGCTGTAAAAAACATTCCTTGCTGTTTTGAATATATACTTTCAGCTATATTTTGAATTTTTCCTTCACTTGGATTAAACATTGATTTTGAAATTAAATTAGCAATTTCATTATTTTTATATATTTCCATATGATCTGTAATTCTATTTATTTTCATAATATCCTTTCAAAATCTAATTATTCGCCTTACTTACATTACGTAATCTTCCTTTAATAGGAGTCGTTTGCAATTTTTCAAATACATATTCACCTTTGTTATTTAATATTTCAACAAATGTTGATACATCCGTTATATTTATAATACCAATATCAGAAGCATTTACATTTTCAATGTTTGATATTGCACCAACAACATCTGTAGGTCTCATTTTTGTTTTTTTTCCAGCATTAATATGAAGCTTAAGAATCTCTTTTGTTAATTCAGCACCTTTTGTTTTCTTCAAATTAGGTTTTGATTTAATTTTATTCGTAAATCTAATTTTTTTCTTTCTAAGTGCATATTTAGAAGGTCTTTCTTTAACTTCAATATTATATGAAAGTTGCTTTTGAATCTTATTAAAAAATTTCATTTCTTTTGGAGTTACTATTGAAATAGCAATTCCTTTGTTATCAACCCGACCCGTTCTTCCAATTCTATGAACATATATATCTTTATCAATTGGCATATCGTAATTAAAAATATGAGTTACATTTTCAATATCTATTCCTCTTGCTGCAACATCAGTTGCTACAAGATATCTAAAGTAACCTTTTTTAAAATCATTCATGACTTTAGTTCTTTCTCGCTGATCCATTCCACCATGAAGTTTCTTAAAAGGATAATTTAATTCTTCAAATTCTTTTACAATATTGTCAACAGATTTTCTAGTATTACAAAATATTATTGCAGTATCAGGATTTTCAAATATTAATAAATCTTCAAGTAAATTGATTTTACTTTCATTTTCAATTGTATAAACACTTTGAGTAACTCTTGCTTCCATATTGGTATCATTTTGAATGTCAAAATACTTAGGATTTTTCATATAATCTTCACATAATTTCTTTATGTCTTTTGGCATAGTTGCAGAAAGTAAAGTCGTAATTCTATCCGTTTTGATAGTATCAATAATTTCTTTAAGTTGTTCTATAAAACCCATATTTAACATCTCATCCGCTTCATCAAGTACAAGATATTTAATATTTGATACATCTAAAGCACCTTTACTTATTAAATCAATTAATCTGCCAGGTGTACCAACAACAAAATGTGTTTTTTGATTTAAATCTTTAATTTGACTTTCAATAGGTGATTTACCAAAAACCGCAACAGCCTTAATTCTTTTAAATCTACCAATATTGAAAATATCATCTTTTACTTGGCTAGCTAATTCTCTAGTCGGTGTTACTACAAGAACTTGTGGTTTATACTCATCCCATTTAATAAGCTCACAAATAGGAATAGCAAAAGCTGCAGTTTTACCACTTCCTGTTTGTGATTTAATAATAGTATCTTTTTTATTAAGAATTGCTGGTATTACTCTTTCTTGTACATCTGTTGGATTTTCAAAATGAAGCATTTCAATTGCTTTAAATATTTCTTCACTTAATCTAAAATCTCTAAATTTTTTAGTTGTCATTATTTCTCGCTTTCTAATATTAATTATTTACATTACTGTCATTTTTAAACTCGTTTTCTATTCTATCATTCAATAAGAAAATACACAATTTAAAATAACATTTTATTACATTAATTCTAAAAATTTTAATAATCTTTTAATAACTGTAGATGCTTCAGCTCTGGTTGCTCCATTTTGCGGATTAAAATTGCCTAAATCATCACCATTTATTAATCCTAATGCATTAGAAATTGCAACTTTGTTTTTTAATTTTTGTAAAATAGCACCTTCATCATTAAATCTTACATGCTGAGTAATAAATATATCACTTTCATCGCTATCGGTATAATAAAAATATGAATTAACTAAAATATTTGCCATATCCTCTCTTTTAATTGGATCATTAGGGTTAAAATAATATTCATAAGAATCAATAAGCATATTGGCATTACTTGCATTATTTAAATTCTTTTTATACCATGCATCATATGGAACGTCCATAAAGTGAGCTGAATTTGGTGCATTTTCTAAATTGAAAATTCTTGACAATAGAACTACAAATTCAGCATTAGTAACCTCTTTATCAGGTGCAAATTCTTTATTTGAAACTCCATTTGTAATTTTTTTGGAAGCTAGAATTTCTATATCATTCTGCGCCCAATGTCCTTGAATATCATCAAAAGTTTTATTATACTCTTTAACTGCATATTTTGAAAAATGTGTTGCATCAAACATTATTTTACCATCTAAAGACACTTTCCCACCTACATACTGCCAGATTCCTGTTTCTTCATCATAATGAAAAACTGAAATTTTATCTCTATTTTTCACTGTTGATGAGTTATATAATAATGTAATAGGTATTTCGCATTCAACATTTGATAAAAGAGATTCGCCGTCATAAATATTTATATCATATATATTTGAAACTAAATTTCCTTTAAATGTTTCAGTACTATTAATCAATTTATTATCAACATTTTTGCTAGATATTACTAAACTATCAACAATATTTAATTTATTAAGAATTTCACTATTTAAAGTTAATATTACATTTTCAAATTTAAAATAAATTGTTTTCTTAGAGTTTCTAATTATTTCTAATATTTCTTGATTAATAATAATACGTATTTCATTTGCATTATTTTCATTTAAAGGATCAATTTCAATATTTTCTGAAGCGTTTAAAATTTCAACAAATTTTTCTTTATTTAATGAAATTTCCATTGTTACTTTTCCATTTTCGTCTTCAGTAATAATAACATCGTCTTCTGGTTCAGCTTTTGGAGCAGCTAGTGGTACATTTGATGGAGGAATATAAGTTCCACCACCGCCTCCAGAACTGCCACCACCTGATGGTGGATCACTAGGTGGTGCACTTTCTCTAGTAACAACGATTGTATATGTTCCAATAAATCCGTTTTCTGCTGTAACAACTATATTTACTCTATTAGTTCCATAACTTAAATTTATTAGTTTAGAACCGTTTTGAGTAACAAAATCTTCTCCATTAATATTTAAGGTTGCTTTAGGATTATTAACTTTTGCATTAACAGTTATATTTGAAACTGTATTACCAACTGTTAAAGAATAGCTGTGATTATCATTAGTAAAATTGATATTATAGCCTGTTACACTTAATGATTCTAAAGTGTTATCTGTTGATTGACCAATT
>JAMOQG010000059.1 GCA_027064135.1 Peptostreptococcaceae bacterium
TGATCTTGCTAATAAAAAAATTGTAGGGTGGGTTCAAGGAAGAATGGAATGGGGTCCTCGTGCCCTAGGAAATAGAAGTATATTAGCACATCCTGGATTTATTGAAATAAAACACAAATTAAATAGGAGCATAAAAAAAAGAGAGTTTTACAGGCCATATGGGGTGTCAATTTTACAAGAACATGCAGAAGAGTGGTTTGGGATTATAGATTCTCCTTATATGTTATATGAATGTAGTGTAAAGAAAAATTTCATTAAAAACATACCAGCTGTCATTCACATTAATAATACAACTCGTCCTCAAACAGTACGCTACGAAGATAATCCTATTTTCTATAATCTTATAAAGGAATTTTACAAATTGACTGGACTTCCTTTACTTCTTAATACATCATTTAATCGGCCAGGAGAACCGTTGGTAAACACTCCAGAAGAAATATTAAATAATTTTTTTAAAACAGAATTAGATGTGGTAGTAATTAATAACTTTTATTTATCAAAATAAAGGATTTGGCGGCAATGAGGTCTGGAAATAGAATGATAAAGAAATGGTTTGAAAAGTTGAGGGAAAAATGGGTTAATATTCCCGCAGGAATAACTACAAGAAGAAATTCGAAAGAATTATTACAACTTGATGATAGGGAACTAATTACATTATGGTCAGATATTCAACGTGAATGTATTAATGAGATTTCTGTAAGGGGATGGTATTATATATTGTATGGCGATATATTAAAAAATAAAAATGTTCTTGATGTTGGATCGGGGTTAGGAATCGATGCATTTACATTTGCAAAAATGGGAGTAAAAATAACATGTTTAGATATTGTAGAGGCAAATATTAAACTTCTAAAAAGGATAACTTCACTATTAGAACTTTCAAATGTAAAATTTTTTTATTTAGATGATATTGATGACTTAAATAAGTTGCCATATGAATATGATATTATCTGGTGTCAGGGTTCTTTATTAAATATGCCATTTCAGATAGCAAGACAAGAATCTCTTAAGCTCCTTGAACATTTAAAAAATGGTGGACGATGGATAGAATTAGCTTATCCTAAAAGTCGTTGGATAAAGGAAGGTATGATGCCATTTGATAAATGGGGAGAGAAAACTGATGGTGGTGCTCCATGGATAGAATGGTACGATATAAACAAATTACTAAAAAGATTGGAACCTCATAAATTTAAGGTAATTTTAAATTTTGAATTTCATAAAGGAGATTTTATTTGGTTTGATCTTTTAAAAATAGAATAAAATTTATGGAGACTTAATATGCATTGTTTAAGCCCGTGGATTGAGATGTCATTACATTGTTCTGGTTATGGAAAAGTTGGCTGCTGTGCATTTAGTGGTAGACCTTTTAAGTTTCAAGAACCTTATAACATATTAGACTTATGGAATAATATATATTTTCAAAAATTAAGATTTGCTATTGCAAATAAGCAATTAGATGATACAGGTTGTGAGCGATGTAAATTTGCTTTTAATGATGACCGAAATATAAATATTGAAAATTGTAATAAAAGACAGATAGAAAATTATAAAAAAATAATGGATGAATATAAACATAAAAAATTGATATTGGAAGGTTATCCATTAATGTACCAATTTAATTTTAATTCTTCATGTAATTTAAAATGTATCATGTGCAACCAGGCTGATATAAGAGATATTCATGTGTTTGATGAAAAGTTATCTGCAGAATGTTTATTGCAAAATAAAGAGATACTTTCTCATGCAATTACAATCAGAATTTCAGGTGGAGAGCCACTATGTTCTTCAGAATGTATAAAATTTATGAAAACATTATGTATAGATAAAGATTTAGTAGACGTTGAATTAGATTTAACTACTAATGGATTATTACTTGAAAAAGTTTTTGATTATTTTGTTTATAAAGATAAAATATCAATTTCTATAAGTATGGATGGGATTGGCAAAGTTTATGAATACATAAGGAAAGGGGCAAAATGGGAAAAAATAAATTCTGTCATAGATAAATTAATCAATTTGAAGCAAAAGTATAATAAAAAATGGAAGATCAGTTCTGTATTCATATTAATGAAATCCAATTTGCCTATTTTAGTAGATTATATCTTATATTGCCTTGAGAAAAAAATAGAACCTAAATTTCTACTTCTGAGTCCTACTAGGGATACATACCAGGAGGATCTAATTAACAATCCAACTCTGCTTAATGAAGTAAAAAATTGGGAAATTATTATTAAAGACTCTGTAGATATATTAAAAAATAAAAATTTCCATTCTCAAGCTAATTTTTTAGAACGGTTTAAAGAGATTTTACTTAATTCTCTTCACTCAGGAAAAGATAATAATGATTGTATGATATATTTTGGAGAAGGATTTTCTAATATAGAATTAATATATGGAAAAAAAACAGTAATTTGGGGGGTAGGTAGCAATTATAAATATTGTCTTTCTCAATGGTTGAAAGATAATTTAAATAAAATCAAATTTATTGGTTTTGTTAGTTCATGGAAAGAACATTGGGGAAAAAAATGTGATGGTTTTCCCATATTTAGACCTGAAGAATTATTAAAGTTAAAACCAGAAGTTATTATTATAGCAGCTCAGCAGGTTTATAGGATTTCTATTTTAGAGAAAATAAAAACTATAGGATTAAAGGACGTGATAATTATATAAAAAAGAAAAATTTAAATGGAAAATTCAGGAACAGAAGAAAAAAGAAAGAAAAAGGGGACATGCAAATAATGCACATTTGTGTTGT
>JAMOQG010000060.1 GCA_027064135.1 Peptostreptococcaceae bacterium
TTGCAAAAGCAGCAATTGAAGCAGTACAAAAATAATAATTAAACTGTCGTTTTAGTAAATACGGCAGTTTTTTTGTATAAAGAAATGTTAACATTATGTATGATTTATGATAAAATTAGTATATTGAATTGTAAAGGAGAAAGAGTTTGATTGCTAATAAGACAGATGCCAAAATAGTAATAAATGCATTAAAAAATGGTGGAGTTCCAAAAGAATTTATTGAAGATATCATTATAGGTAGAGATATGGAAATTTCAGAATTTAAAAGAAATTTAAATAATCTTAATGATGGAATAGGTAATATTAAAATAATTCTGGGTAATTATGGAACAGGCAAAACTTTTCTTTTAAATGCATTAAAAAACATTGCGTTAAAAGATGATTTTGTTGTATCTTTTTTACAAATTGATAGAGCTTTTAGATTAAATAAACTTGATGATTTTTATTATTATATTATGCATAATTTATTTGTAAAAAATAATGATGGGCTAACATCATTTGATAATATTTTCGATATTTGGATTGATAATTTAAAAAATGCACCAGATAAAATGGAATCAACTAATGAAATAAATAAAGTTATTAAAACAATGCAAAAATATAATGATACTTTTGCAAGAGCATTATTAAATTATATTAGAAGTAAGATAAAGAATGATTATGAAATGACTGAAGTAATTAGTTCTTGGTTAAGTGGCGAAAAAAATATTTCTTATGAAATGAAAACAAAGTTTAATGTAATTGGATCAATTAATAAAAGCAATATGCTTGATTTTTTAAAAGCTTTTTCTAAACTTGTTGATTTACTTGGATATAAGGGATTTGTAATTGTAATTGATGAAATTGATTTATTATTAAATGAAAGATCTGATATACGAAAAAACGCATATGAGAATTTAAAATACCTTATAGATTTAATAGTAGCAGCTGATTTAACAAAAACAATGCTTTTACTTTCAGGAACAAAAGAAATCATTGAAAATGAAGAAAAAGGATTTAGAAGTAATATTGCATTAAGTCAAAGATTAGGGAATGCTATAGATTCATATGAATTTGGAATAGGAAATATAAAAGAATCTATTATTATGCTTAAAGATATAAAAATTACAGATTATCTTGAAATTACTGATAAAATAGTAAATATTTACAAATATGCATATGATATACATATTAAAACAACATCAGAATCTTTAAAAAATTGGGTTTTATATACTTATAATAAAAACGGAAAAAATATACATGAACTTAAAGTAAGAGAGTTTATAACAAGATTAATAACGATATTAGATCAAGTTGATGAAAATCATATTTACAATAGTAATTTAGAATTTAAAATGAGTGGAGATAGACCAATATTTAAAAATGTACTTAGCAAATCTAATTAAATGAATAAATATACAGAAAGATGAATAAATATAAAAAAAGATGTTGACTTTTCTTTTAATTACTACTATACTATCAATTAACATATAAAATTATTGATTAAGAGAGTAGTATATTTAGATGTTAAAGCGAGCTAGAGTAGAGTGTGAGTCTAGTAACTATATATATATGAAAAGAACTTATGAAATGATTGCAGGAAATAAGTATGGCAATCCGTTTTATCTACGTTACAGATTCATGAGAGAAAGCTTATATATAAGCTTTAACTAGAGTGGCACCGCGATATACTTCGTCTCTAAATGAGACGGAGTTTTTTTGTATCTAAAAAAAGGAAGGTAATTATGAAAGAAAAATTAGTATTAGCATATTCAGGAGGATTAGATACATCGATAATAATACCATGGATTAAAGAAAAATATGATTTTGATATTATTGCAGCTTGTGTAAATGTAGGTCAAGATGATGAGCTTGAAGGAATTGAGGAAAAAGCTATTAAATCTGGAGCTTCTAAAGTGTATGTAGAAAATGTAACTGATGAGTTTGTAAGTGATTATGTTTTTAAAGCAATAAAGGCAAATGCACTTTATGAAGGAAAATATTTATTAGGAACTTCATTAGCTAGACCACTTATAAGTAAGAAGCTTGTTGAAATTGCTCATAAAGAGGGAGCAAAATATATTGCTCATGGTTGTACTGGAAAAGGGAATGATCAAGTAAGATTTGAAGCTTCTATAGCTGCGTTAGACCCAAGTATTGGAGTAATTGCTCCTTGGAGAATATGGGATATAGAATCTAGAGAGGATGCAATTGATTATGCAAATATGCATAATATTCCAATTGTAGCTACAAAAGAGAAAATTTATTCAAGAGATAGAAATATTATGCATATTAGTCATGAAGGTGGAGATATTGAAAATCCAGCAAATGAACCTAATTATAAAAAAATATTGATGATTTCAAAAACTCTTGAAGAATCAAGTGATGAAGCAGAATATATAAAAATTGAATTTAATAAAGGTGTTGCTATTAAATTAAATGATATTGATATATCACCAAAAGAACTATTAACTAAATTAAATATTATTGGTGGTAAACATGCAATTGGTACAATTGACTTACTTGAAAATAGACTTGTAGGAATGAAATCAAGAGGTATTTATGAAACTCCAGGGGCAACAATTCTTATGGAAGCACATAATGAACTTGAAAGATTAACTCTTGATAAATTAACTTATCAATTTAAAGAAACGGTTTCTAAAAAATATGCCGAAATTGTATATGATGGAATATGGTTTAATAAATTAAGAGAATCATTGGATTCTTTTATAGAGGAAACTCAAACTAATGTTACTGGAATTGTTAAACTTAAATTATATAAAGGAAATATTATTTTAGCTGGAATGGAATCTGATTATGCATTATTTGAAGAAAGTATTTCTTCATTTGGTAAAAGTGAGTTTTTTAATCATCATGATGCTGAAGGATTTATAAATTTATATACACTTCCATTTAAAATAAATGCAATGATGGAGAAAAATTTGAAAGGTGAATAATATGAAATTGTGGAGTGGAAGATTTAATAAAAGCACATCAAGCTTAATGGATCAATTTAATAATTCGATTACTTTTGATTATATTCTTTATAAGTATGATATTTTAGGAAGTATTGTGCATGTGAAAATGTTATATGAAATTGGGTTAGTTAATAATGGTGAAAAGAATAAAATTATTGATGCATTAGGAATTATAAAAAATGAAATCGAAAATGATGAATTTGAATTTAAAATTGAAGATGAAGATATCCACATGGCAATTGAAAAGGAATTAATTAAAAAAATTGGAAATGTTGGTAAAAAACTTCATACTGCAAGAAGCAGAAATGATCAAATAGCTCTTGATATGAAGCTTTATACTAAAGATAAAATAATTGAAATTCAAAATGTAATTAAAGTTTTACTAAAAACGCTTATTGAGTTGAGTGAAGAAAATATTAGTACGTTTATGCCTGGATATACTCATTTACAAGGAGCACAAATAATTACTTTAGGATTTTATTTCCAATGTTACTTTCAAAAATTCAAAAGGGATTATGAAAGATTTGATGATATTTTAGATAGAGTGGATGTTATGCCTCTTGGAGTAGGTGCTTTAGCAGGAGTTAATTATGAAACAGATAGATTTTTTATAGCTAATAAATTAGGATTTAAAAATATTACTGAAAATGCTCTTGATACAGTTTCTGATAGAGATTACATTTTAGAATATTTAAATGCTGCATCGATAATGTTTATTCATTTAAGTAGATTTTGTGAAGAAATAATTATTTATTCTTCTCAAGAATATAATTTTTTTAAGCTTGATGATGCTTATTCTACTGGAAGTAGTATCATGCCTCAAAAGAAAAATCCTGATGTTGCAGAATTAATAAGAGGTAAAAGTGGAGAAGTTATTTCAAACCTGTTTGGCTTTTTTACAACTATGAAAGGACTTCCATTAGCTTATAACAAGGATATGCAAGAAGATAAAAAATATTTATTTGGTACAACTAAAGTAGTTTTGGATTCACTTGAAATATTTAATAATCTTATTAAAAGTACTAAAATTAATAAAGAAGTTATGAAAAATGCATGTCTAAATGGATATTTACAGGCTACAGATATTGCGGATTATCTTGTTAAAGGCGGAATGGAATTTAGAGAAGCTCATAAGATAATAGGGAATATGGTTTCTAACTTAGAAAAAGAAAACAAAATTTTTCAAGATATGACCATTGAAGAATTTAAAAAGTATTCTGAAATATTTGAAGAGGATATTATAGAGTATCTGAAATTAGAAAATTCAGTAAATATGAAAAAATCATATGGTTCAACGAGTTTTGATAGTGTAATTAAGATGATAGAAAATAGTAAGAAATTTACAAATGAAAATTAAAGTCTTTAAAATAGTCCGAGAGACTGAAAAGGTTGAATGAGAATTTTTAATTCTGATAGCTTTTCACAGTAGAGCTATCTTTTTTTATAAAAATTTCATTAAAAGTTTATTGTAGCGAGGTGATAATAATGAAAGGCAAATTAATTTTACAGGATGGTTCAGTATTTAATGGGAATCTTCTAGGCGATATAAATGAATTAAAAGTTGGTGAAGTAGTTTTTAATACTTCAATGACTGGATATCAAGAAGTACTTACTGATCCTTCATATTATGGGCAAGTAGTTGTTATGACTTATCCGTTAATTGGGAATTATGGAGTGAATTTTTTAAAAAATCAATCTGATTCAGTTAAAGTAAAAGGTTTAGTTGTAAGAGAACTATCAAAATTCTCTGAAAGCTGGGATAGTGAAATAACACTGAATGAGTTTTTAAAAATGAATAAAATAGTTGTATTAGAGGGTGTTGATACTAGACAAATCACAAAATTAATTAGAGATAAAACTACAATGAACGGTATGATTACTAAAAATTATGAAAGTGAAGAAGATTTATTTAAAATAAAAGATTATAAAAATGATAAACCTGTTTATAAAGTAACTACAAAAAAAAATTATATTATAAAAGGTGATAAAAAGAATGGTAAAAAAATTGCAGTTATAGATTTTGGAATTAAAGAAAATATTTTAAATAATTTAAAATTAAGAGCAAAAGAGTTAAAAGTTTTTAAAGCTAATTTTACTCCTGATGAAATAAATGAATATAATCCTGATGGACTATTTTTATCAAATGGGCCAGGCGATCCTGAAGAACTTACTGAAATAATTGAAAATCTTAAAATGGTAATAGAAGATTATTCAACTTTTGGAATTTGTTTAGGGCATCAACTAATTGCATTAATGTATGGACTTAAAACAAAGAAAATGAAATTTGGACATAGAGGTGGAAATCATCCAGTTATTTCAAAGAAAGATAATAAAGTTTTTATTTCAGCTCAAAATCATGGATATGAAGTATATGGTGAAAATGAAAATGTAAAAATAACATATGAAAATGTAAATGATAAAAGTGTCGAAGGAATTGAAATAATTGATAAATCAATATTTTCAGTGCAATTTCATCCTGAAGCGTCACCAGGACCGCATGATACATTATTCTTATTTGATGAATTTATTAATAAATTGGAGGGTGATAATTAATGAAAAAAGTATTAATATTGGGATCGGGAGCTATTGTAATTGGGCAAGGTGCAGAATTTGATTATTCTGGGACACAAGCATGTTTAGCGATGAAAGAAGAAGGACATGAAGTAGTGCTTATTAACAACAATCCGGCTACTATAATGACGGATAAATCTATAGCTGACAAAGTATATTTTGAGCCGCTTGAAACAGTATTTGTTGAAAAAATAATTGAAAAAGAGAAACCTGATATGATTCTTCCAACTTTAGGAGGCCAAACTGGTTTAAATCTTGCACAAGAACTTTTTGATAAAGGGATTTTAAAGAAACATAATGTAAAAGTTATTGGGACTAGTATTGAAACAATAGCTCTTGCAGAGGATAGAGAGAAATTCAAGAAATTCTTAGATGAAATTGGAGAACCTACAATTGATAGCATTGTTGTTACAAATGTAGAGGATGGACTTAAATTTATTAAAGAAATAGGTTATCCCGCAATAGTAAGACCTGCATATACTCTTGGCGGAACTGGTGGAGGTTATGTAGAAAATGAAGAAGAATTAATTGAAAAAATAAAGAATGGTACAAGTTTAAGTATAGTAAATCAAGTACTTATTGAAAAATCGTTAAAAGGATTTAAAGAGATTGAATATGAAGTTATGAGAGATTCGAATGGTACTTGTATATCGGTTTGTAATATGGAAAATATTGATCCTGTTGGAATTCATACAGGAGATAGTATTGTTGTTGCACCTTCTCAAACATTGAGTGATAAGGAATATCAAATGCTTAGAACAGCAAGTTTAAAAATAGTTGATAAATTAAAAATTGAAGGTGGATGTAATGTACAAATTGCACTTGATAGCAAAAGCGATAAATATTATATTATTGAAGTGAATCCTAGAGTTTCAAGATCTTCGGCTTTAGCATCTAAAGCTACAGGTTATCCTATTGCAAAAGTAGCTGCTAAAATTGCATTAGGTTATAATTTACATGAAATAGTAAACGATATTACTAAGAAGACTTATGCGAGCTACGAACCAGCTCTTGATTACTGTGTAGTAAAAATTCCTAGATGGCCATTTGATAAATTTAAAGATGCAGATAATAAAATTGGAACTGCAATGAAAGCTACTGGAGAGGTAATGGCAATTGGGAATGTATTTGAATCAGCATTATTAAAAGCTGTTAGAGCACTTGAAATTTCACAGTATAATTTGAATTTTGAAAAATATAAAAAATATACAATTGATGAATTATTTGAAAAAATTTCTAATCCTTGTAGTGAACGTTTATTTTATATTAGCGAGCTTGTTAGAAGAGAAATTGGTGTAAAACTAATTAATAAACTTACACAAATAGATTTGTTTTTTTTAGAAAAAATAAAGAATATTGTTGAATTAGAAAAGGAAATTACAGGAATTAATTTCAATAGAATTGATATGGAAAAATTTAAAGAACTTAAAAAAATAGGTTTCTCAGATGAAGGAATTTCAAAATTAACTATTAAAACTTCAATTGATGATATTCTAAGTTTTAGAATGAAAAATAACATTTTACCATCTTATAAAATGGTTGATACTTGTGCTGGTGAATTTGAAGCTGTTTCACCGTATTACTATTCAACATATGGTGATTTTGATGAAGTTAAAATAAGTAGTAAAAAAAAAGTGTTGGTTTTAGGATCGGGACCAATTAGGATTGGGCAAGGGGTTGAATTTGATTATTCAACAGTAAAATGTTTATTTGAATTAAAAAATCTTGGTTATGAGTCGATTGTGATTAATAACAATCCGGAAACTGTATCTACTGATTTCAATGTTTCTGATAAATTATATTTTGAACCTATTACTAAAGAAGACGTTATGAATATTATTATTAAAGAAAAACCTATTGGTGTAATTTTGCAGTTTGGAGGACAGACTGCAGTAAAACTTGCAGAGTATCTTGATAAACATTCAATAAAAATATTAGGGACAGATTTTAATGGAATTAATGAAGTGGAAGATAGAGATGAATTTAATATGCTTCTTGATAAAAATAATATTAAACATCCTAAAGGATTTGGAGTAAATAAAGGAGAAGATATTGAAGAAAAACTTAATAAATTAAGTTTTCCTCTTCTTGTTAGACCAAGTTATGTTCTTGGTGGGCAAGGTATGAACATTGTGAATGATAAAATTGAACTTAATAAAGAACTAAAAAAACTATTTGAATTAAATAGCAACAATGTTTTAATAGATGAATATTTACCAGGAATTGAACTTGAAGTTGATGCAATAACAGATGGGACTAATGTATTTATACCTGGTATTATGGAGCATCTTGAAATGGCGGGAGTACATTCAGGCGATTCTATCGCAGTATATCCAACTGTGAGTATTTCAGATATAGTAAAAACAGAAATTTATGAAATCACAAAGAAGATAGCTAGAAGTATGCATGGAGTAGGATTAATTAATATTCAGTTTATCTATTATAAAAAAAATCTTTATGTGTTGGAAGTTAATCCAAGGGCTTCAAGAACAATTCCTTTTATAAGTAAGGTAACTGATGTTCCGGTTATTGAAATTTCAACTAATGTTATGTTAGGAAATAAATTAATTGGAAATGGAATTGCAAAAGAAATAGAAACATTTGCTGTTAAAGGGCCAATATTTTCAATGGAAAAACTAAACGATGCAGAAATTGCATTAGGACCTGAAATGAAATCAACAGGTGAAATATTGAGTATTGACAAAGATTTTGAAATAGCTCTGTTTAAAAATTTCTTTTCACAAAACAAGAAATTATATAAAAGCGAGAAGAAAGATATTTTATTAAGTATTTCAGATGATAATAAGAAAAATTTCACTGAAGTTGCAATTAAACTTGATGAACTAGGATATAATTTACTAGGAACAAAAGGAACTTATGAATATTTCAAAAAACATTGTAATATAAAAAAGTATGATGATAAAATTGATGATTTGTTATTTGTTGTAAATATGCCTGTTAATGCAAATAATCAGTCTACAAAAGGATTTAGTTTAAGAAGAAATGCTGTTAATGTAAATATCCCTGTATTTACTGCAATAGATACTGTAAAAGCTCTAATAACAACTTATTTAAAAGAAATCTCATTAGAGTTAATTGACGTATATTGTAAATAAAAATAATATTCATTTACATTAGCTATTGTGGTATAATCATTTGTAGGTGATATGATGAATAAGTATAAAATTACAACATTAGGGAAAATAATTTCAACTTTATTAATAATTATAATATTAATTACTTTTTTTATAAGTAAAAATAGTTTTATAGTTTTAATAGTTTTTGTAATTCTTACTTTTACTATACAATTTTTTTCAATGAAACGTCAAAAGCAAATGGTTAAAGAAAATAAATTAACTAATGTTAAAGAACCCATTGTTGAACATAAAGTAAAAGAAGAAAAAATTGAAATAGAAGCAGAAAAGATTATAAAAAAAGATTATAAAGATAGCATTGAAAATATAGATTTAATAGATAAAGATATTTTAGAAATTCAAAATGATCTTGATGAATTGTCTTTAAATGTTGATAATACTGAAATGGATGATATAAAAGATTATTTTGGTGATATAAAAAATAATATGCAAAGTAAAAAAGAAAAGAGTGTTGAATTTGAAGAAGTAGAAATAAGTGGTATTTTTGATGATATTATTGAATTCTTTAAAGGAATTTTGAAATTTCATAAATATCCAATTGGTGATTTTGTTATTCACAGTCAATTTGGGATAGGTAAAATAGTAGACAATGAGAATGTGTTAACTGTTTCTTTTGTTAATGATAATTATTTCGAAAAGATACAATTTGAATATAATACGAATAAAAAAGTGCCAGAAATTAATTTATTTAAAATTCCAAAGGGTGAAGATAGTAGACGTTATTATTTTGATTATAAAAGTGATATTTCAAATGAACTTAAATTAGTAATAGAAAAAATAAATGATGAATTTAAAAATGTAAGTGTTTTTGAAAATATATTTATTAAAAATGAGAAAGCCTACCAATGTTATGATTTAATTTTAATAAGCGATAAAATTAACATTTTTGGATTTAAAAAAGATATGGATATAAGTGCATTTACTAAGTTATTAAGCAATCATAATATTGAAGTGAAAGTTGAAAATCATCAAATCAATAGTTATGAAGAAATAAAAAGAGTTTTACTTAAAGAAAAAGTTTTAATGGATGAAAATTCTAAAGAATTTTTAATCACAAATGAGATGAAAAATGAACTTTGTAAAGTAATTGATAATACTAATGTAAAAGATTTTAATGAAAGAGAATTAGTTATAAGAAATAGTAATAGTAATTAATTTGACTTCCTTTTTAACTAATGGTAGAATGAATAAAATTTATGATAAAGTAAAGTAGGATGAATTGAATTTTTGAGAGAGGAAATCATAGCTGAGAGATTTCTATTGGATATTCATTTGAAGTGCACTTTTGAAATGTGCTTAAGAAATTAGTATTAAGCATCGGGTTCTCCCGTTAAAGAGATAAGATATAAATGTATCGAAGTAAAAATTAGTGTGGAACCGTGAATTTAATTCACCTCTAGTATAGGGGTGAATTTTTGTTTTTTGCGAAAAAATTAGGAGGCTTAAATGAAAGAGTATTTAGATAATATTATTAAAAAAGATCCAGCGGCAAGAAATTATATAGAAGTAATTATTTTATATCCTATTGTACATGCGGTTTTATTATATAAATTAAGTCATTTTTTATATAATAGAAAAATATATTTTACTGCAAGATTGATATCTCAAATAGGAAGATTTTTAACTGGTATTGAGATACACCCTGGAGCAAAAATTGGTAAGAATTTTTTTATCGACCATGGTAATGGTGTTGTGATAGGTGAGACGGTTGAAATCGGAGATAATGTAGTACTTTATCAAGGGGTTACACTTGGAGGTACTGGAAAAGATACAGGTAAAAGACATCCGACAATTGAATCAAATGTTATAATTGGAGCTGGAGCAAAAGTTTTAGGACCAATTACAATTAAAGAAGGGACTAAAATTGGAGCAGGAGCTATAGTTCTTAATAATACTAATCGAGATAGTACTGTTGTTGGAATAAAAGCTGCACAAATAAAAAAAGTTAGTTAAAGTATTTGAATTATTAGATTTATCTGATAAAATAAAATATATAGGGATGTTTCATTAATTTGAGTAAATACATTTGCAGAAAGATAGGTAATGTTATGAAAAAAGAAAAAAGAAAAATACTTTTTATTGATCCAGATAGTAAAACATTACAGATGTTAAGAAGATTATTTTATCATACAAAATATAATTGTTTTTTTGTTCAAAATGAAAAAGATGCATTTAAAATTCTAAAAGAATATGATATTGAATTATTAATTACTGAGATTTTAATAGCTGAAAGAAATGACTGTGGATTTTTAAGTAAAGTTAAGGAAAAATATCCTAGAATTATTAGAGAGGCATTAAGTGATTATTCAAATAAAGATAGATTAACTAAATTAGTTGAGAATAATTCAATTCAATTATATTTATTAAAACCGTGGAATAATGTTGAACTTATGAATAGTATTAAAAGAACGTTTCAATTGCAAGATATAATGACAAATGAAGAACTTGTTAATTATATTGACAAGATGGAATCTTTGCCAACAATTCCAGCTATTTATCAGAAAATAAATGAAATGTTAGTAAAGAATGAAAGTGTAGAAAAAATTACTCGTGAAGTTGAAAAAGATCAGGCTTTAACATCAAAAATTTTAAAAGTTGCAAATTCTGCTTTTTATGAATCTCAAACTGGTTCTATCAAACAAGCGATAATGATTATTGGTTTAAATAATGTAAAAAATATTGTTATAAGTAATACCCTTTTTCATGGGAATGATATTAATAGAGCTGAAATTCTTTGGGAACATGCAATAATTACAAATAAGATAGCTGGATATATTTATAAAAAAATAATGCTGAAAAAAATACCATCAGAATATTCTTCGACTGGTTTACTTCATGATGTAGGCAGAGCTATTATTATTAATTATTTAAAAATAGAGAATGAAAAAATTGATGTTTTACTAAATAGTAATCCTGTTGATTTAAAGATGAGAATGGGATATGAAAAGAAATTAATTGGATTTGATCATGCTAAAATAGGTGGATATTTATTGAAACGATGGGAAATCCCGTTGCCTTTAATTGAAGTTGCTTTATTTCACCATGATCCATTAAATGAAATTGTAGTTAATAAAGAAATTGTGAAAATAATATATTTAGCTAATATAATTGCTTGGAAAGTTCTTAAACCTAATTCTAAGAATAATGTTATTGATGAAAGAGTTATTGAAAGTTTAGAAATTCCAAAAGATAAGTTTTATAAAAAAATAGATGAATTTATTGAAAGTGGATTAGAATATTAGAATTGAAACATTTAACTAAATTCAGACTAGACAGAAATTTTATTCTTTGTTATGATATTAGTGTTGTATTACGACTGATAATAAAGGAGAAAAAATATGGAAAATAAAGTATTAGCAAGAGTTAATGGAAATGAAATTACTGAAGAGCATAAAAATAATTTATTAAGATCTTTAGGACCACAAAGAGCTCAACAATTTCAAGGAAAAGAAGGCGATGAATTACTTATAAAAGAGTTAATTAATCAAGAATTATTTTACTTTGATGCAGTAGATTCTAAATTAGAAGATTCTGTAGAATTTAAAGCTGAAATGGAAAATGCTAGAATAAATATTTTAAAGCAAATTAACATTCATAATTTACTAAATGATGTAAAATTAGAAGACGATGAATTAAAAGAATTTTTTAATAGTAATAAAGAAAAATATAATAAACCTGCAACAGTTGCTGCAAAACATATTTTAGTAAATGAAGAAGATAAAATTAATGAAATTGCTGAAGAATTAAAAGGCGGATTATCTTTTGAAGAAGCAGCAAAAAAATATTCGACTTGTCCTTCCAAAGAGAGAGGTGGAGATTTAGGAACATTTGGAAAAGGTCAAATGGTTCCGGAATTTGAAAAAGTTGCTTTTGAATTAGAACTTAATGAGATAAGTGCACCTGTTAAAACTCAGTTTGGATATCATATAATTATGACAACTGAAAAAAATGAAGGTGAAGAAAGTACTTTTGAAGAAGTAAAAGATAATATTGCTCAAGAACTTATTATTAGAAAGCAAAATGATGTTTATTTAGCAAAAGTAGAAAAATTAAAAGAAAATTATGAAGTAGAAATTTTAAATTAAGGATTGCCCCAATTGGGGTTTTCTTTTTATTGTCTAGGTCAGTACGTTGGGAATTATAACAAGTGACAATTACATATAAATATTTAAGAAAGTGTAATGGCCAATCTAAAACATTTCGAAGAAATTTCTTATATAGAAGTAATTATGGGGGTGTATACGTGGAAGTTAAAGAGTTTAAAGTAAGTGATAATATTACTGGTGTATATTTAATTAGTGGATTAAATGTTAAGACATCAAGTAATAATAAACTATATCTTGATTTAAAATTACAAGATAAATCTGGTGAAATTGATGCTAAATTATGGAATGTTCAAAATAATGAACATGAAGCATATAAATCGGGTGATGTAGTTAAAGTTAAAGGAACTGTTACTTCATGGCAAGATAATTTGCAATTTAAAATTGAAAAAATTAGACTTGCGAAAGAAGATGAGTACGATGTAGATACTCTTGTAATTGCAGCTCCAATTGATGCTTTAAAAACATATGAAGATATTGTTGAATTAGTTGAGAATTTTGAAAGTAATGATATAAAAATAATAACAAAAACTATTTTAGAAAAATATAAGGAAAAACTTTTAATATACCCAGCTGCTATGTCAAACCATCATTCAATAAAAAGTGGTCTTTTATATCATATTAAAAGAATGCTAGAAGTTGGTAAATCTTTAGCTAGTATATATGAAACTGTTGATAAAGATTTATTATATTCAGGAATAATTTTACATGATATAGAAAAAGTAAATGAAATGGATGCTGATGATTTTGGAGTTGTATCAGATTATACAAGAGATGGAAAAATGCTTGGACATTTGATAATGGGAGTTAAAACAATTTCCGAAGTTGCTAAAGAAAACAATTTAGATGAAGAGGTTTCAACTTTGCTTGAACATATGATGTTATCGCATCACTATGAACCAGAATTTGGAAGTCCTAAAAGACCTATGTTTTTAGAAGCAGAGCTTCTGCATTATGTTGATATTATTGATGCTAGAGTATATGATTTTGATGAAATAGAAGCTAACCTGGATAATGGTGAATTTTCTAATCCGATATGGACATTAGATCGTAGAAGAGTTTATAAATCAAATTATAAAAATAAATAAATAATAAAAATATGCCTTTATGACTAAAAGGCATATTTTTTTTATTACTTAGGAAAGTGCATTGAAATCAAAAGAATGATATACTAAATAAAAACAAAATGAGGGTTAAAATGTGACTGATTCAAAAGATATTTTAATAAAATTTAGAAGTATTTGCAAAAGAAATTAGATATAGGAAGACTAGAAAAGTGTACCATGCAAAAGTAAAAAAATATAGAAAGACTATTTAAAATAAAAACAGAACATATTTTCGAAAAAATGTTTTCGAACGTTCTTTCTGGGTATAAATAAAACCAAGAAAGGAGGTGGAAAAACATGAAACTAACAATGAAGCTAAAACTCTCTTTAGATAAGGAAACATATGATGCTTTAAGAGAAATCCAGTTATATTCAGGTAAGTTTTACAATATGGTCAACTACGACTTT
>JAMOQG010000061.1 GCA_027064135.1 Peptostreptococcaceae bacterium
ACAACTGGAATTAAATATTTATTACCTAAAGTAAAATATGTTAAAAACCAGCAGTTGAGTATGTTTAAACGTTCAAATATAGAGAAGTATACACCATTAGCTAGTTGATTTTGGGGAAACTTAAAAAAAATGTACAGTTGAGTATATTTAAATCACTTTAATTTCGCTATTTTCATCAGATATTTTTGAAAGAGCATAAGCTGCTCTGTATGAATTACCCATGATATTTATCAAACTTGAATGATGAATTAGACGATCTAATATTGCACTTGCAATCATACTGTCTTTAAATATTGAGTTGAGTTCCATTCTGAGAAATTTATATTACTTGTTATAATAGTACTTTTCTTTTCATAACGTCTATCAATAAGTTGGAAAAACATTTTTGCTTCTTCTGAACCTATTGGTAAATATCCAACTTCGCCTATGATCAAAAGTCGATATCTAGTGTAATTCTTTATTTTTTGTTCTAATTTGTTTTCTAAATGTGCTTTTTTTAAATTTTGTATTAAATCATGACATTTTATAAAATAAGTACTGGTAAGTTTTTTTGCTGCTGCAATACTGCTGCTGACTCAATAGACATATCAAATGATATAGCTATAAATTTAAACAAGGAATTAAACAATTTTATTATTTAATAATTTGTTTTCACCTTGGGTTTAATATATACTTTTGATAATTTAAAATTTTATAATAAACTAAGAGATAATAATTCTCTTAGTTTATTTCCTACAGTAAATTAACGCTATCAAATAAAATTATACGACTTGTTTATTTTTTTGAAATAATATAAGATATGCTTGTAGATATTTGGAAAGCAAAAGGGGGGAATTATGAAAAAAATTTCAAATGGAAAACTTTTAAAAATATTTATAAAAGAATCTGATAAATTTTGCCATAAATCGTTGCATAGTGTAATAATAAAAAAAATAAAAGAAAGTAATTTAGCAGCAGCTGTTGTATTCAAAGGCATTGAAGGATATGAATTTGACAATATTATTAGTAGTTCGAAAATTTTAAGATTGTCTGAAGATTTACCTGTGCTTATTGAAGTGATGGGTACAAGCAATAAAATTTTAAAAATTATTGATATTTTGGAAGAATTTAATGAAAATGATATTATAATGATTTTACAAGATGTTGAAATAATTAAATTTAGAAAAAGCAAGGATAATTAACAATGTTCTTGCTTTTTTGTTATTATAATTCACACCAATTAATTTCTTTTAAATTGTTATTTTTTAAAAATTTATTGCATTTTGAGAATGGTTTTGTATCAAAAAAGCCTCTACTAGCTGAAAGTGGACTTGGATGATAAGATTTTATTATAAAATGATTTTCGTTTGTGATATATTTTTCAAAATTTTGAGCAAAATTTCCCCATAAAATAAATATCACCGGAGAATCTTTATTATTAATTTCTTTTATTACATTGGTTGTAAATAGTTCCCAACCTTTTTTTGAATGTGAATTTGCGTTTCCTTTTTGGACTGTAAAAACTGCGTTGATCATTAAGATTCCTTGTTTTGCCCAATTAATTAAATATCCATCCTTTGGTATATTACAACCGATATCTTTATTCAACTCTTTATATATATTTCTTAATGACGGTGGAATTTTACATCCGGGTTTTACTGAGAAACAAAGACCGTGAGCCTGATTTTCACCGTGATATGGATCTTGCCCAATAATTACTATTTTTGTATTCTTATATGAGCATAAATTAAAAGCTTCAAAAACATCATTTTCTTTAGGATAAATTTCATGTTTTACTCTCTCATTATCAATAAATAATGAAAGTTCTTTAAAATATTTCTTTTCAAATTCGTTCTTTAAAATATTTTTCCAATCGTTTTTTATATTAATTTTCATATTATCACCAACTCTATTTTATCAAAATAAAAAAAAAAATCAAATAATACTTCACATAATTAGATTTTAGGTATAGAATATTTAAATGAGTGAAAAGGAGAGATTATGAGTAGAAAAGATATAATAAATATTGGTATAATAGCACATGTTGATGCTGGAAAATCAACATTGGTTGATGCGTTATTAGACCAGACAGGTGTTTTTAGAGATAATGAAGAACGTATTGAATGTGTAATGGATGCAAATGATTTAGAAAAAGAGAGAGGAATTACAATTTATTCTAAGAACTGTTCTATTGAATATGAAGGATTAAGAATAAATGTTGTTGATACCCCTGGTCATGCTGATTTCTCATCAGAAGTTGAGCGTATTATGAAAACTTTAGATACTGCAATTTTATTAGTAGATTCATCAGAAGGACCAATGCCTCAAACAAGATTTGTATTATCAAAAGCGTTAGAGCATGGATTAAAACCAATTTTGATAATTAATAAAATGGATAAACCTGATGAAAGAGCTGAAGAAGTTGTAGATATGGTATTTGATTTATTTGTTAAGTTGAAAGCAACTGATGAACAACTTGATTTCCCAATTTTATATGGTAGTGCTGTAAATGGCATTATTAGAAATGAATGGGAAGATACAAATGAAGATATTATGCCTTTAATTGAAATGATAAAAGAAAAAGTTGAAATTTATCCAAACCTTGATAATGAGCCTTTACAGTTACAAGCTTCAACATTAGATTATGATGAATATGTTGGAAGACTTGGAATTGGTCGAATTATGAAAGGTGTTATTAATTTAGGACAACAAGTTGAAGTTTCTAATAGAGATGGAAAAATTGTAAGTGGAAAAATAAGCAAATTATATACTTATGAAGGAATAAAAAGAGTTGTAGTTTCAAAAGCTCATTCTGGTGATATTGTGGTTTTTGCAGGGATTTCTGATATTCAGATTGGCGAAACACTTGGAGAAGTTGGAAAAGTAGAACCAATGAAAATGATTGAGATTGAGAAACCAACTTTATCAATGAATTTTTATCCAAACAAATCACCATTTGCTGGAAGAAGCGGAAAATTTTTAACAAATAGAAAAATAAAAGAACGTTTAGAAAGAGAATTAGAGTCTAATGTTGGTCTTCTAGTTGAAACTTTACCAAGTAATGAAGGATTCAGAGTTTCAGGAAGAGGAGAACTTCACTTATCAATACTTTTAGAAAATATGCGAAGAGAAGGTTATGAACTTGGAGTTTCTAAACCAGAAGTGCTTTTAAGAGAAGAAAACGGTAAAAAACTTGAACCATACGAAGAAGTAATTGTTCAAGTTCCAGATGAATTTTCTGGTGCTGTTATAAGTAAATTGAATCTTCGAAAAGGTCAAATGATTTCAATGCATTCTGTTGAAGAATTAACTACTCTTGAATATTTAGTTCCAACAAGAGGTTTATTAGGTTATAGAATGGATTTTATTAATTCAACTAGAGGTGAAGGAACTTTAGAAAGATCTTTTGATTCTTATGGTCCTCATGTTGGAGAAATACCTGGAAGATTAAATGGCGTAATGGTTTCAATGGTTGATGGAAGCTCAATGGCATATTCATTATTTAAGTTAAAGGAAAGAGGAGAAATATTTATTGCTCCAGCACTTCCTGTTTATAAAGGAATGATTATAGGATTATCAGCAAGAGATTCCGATTTATATGTAAATCCATGTAAAAACAAAAATCTTACTAATGTTAGATCTTCTGGAACTGATGAAGCATTAAAACTTATTGAACCAAGAGATTTCTCATTAGAAGAAGCTTTAGAGTTTATTGAAGAAGATGAATTAGTAGAAATTACACCAGATGCAATAAGATTAAGAAAAAAAATATTGAGTAAAAAATAATTATATATAATATAAAAGAAAAAACCGATTTATTGAAAATAGGTTTTTTTTTATGCTAAAATAGAGGTAGAAATGTAATAAATTTGTAGGTGATAAAATGATTTATTTATTATTAATAATTGTGGGTGTTTTTGCAGGTTTTATTAATGTAATGGCTGGTGGCGGATCGCTTCTAACTTTACCTATGCTTATTCTTATGGGACTTCCTTCGCAAGTTGCAAATGGAACTAATAGGCTTGCAATTTTGATTGAGACAACAGTAGGAATGAATAATTTTAAAAATAAAGGATATTTTGAATTGAAAAAAGGAATTTATTTTGCTTTGCCAGCTGTATTTGGAGCAATATTGGGTTCTAATATTGCAATTAATTTATCTGAAAATGTATTTAATAAATTAGTGGCTATTGTTTTAGTTATAATGCTTTTTATAATAATATATCAACCACATAAAAAAATAAAAACTTTAGAAAGTATTGGAAATAATAATATTTTTATTGGTAGTGTATTATTTTTCTTTGTTGGTCTGTATGGTGGCGTAATTCAGGCGGGAGTTGGATTTTTAATTATAACTGTATTAAGTTTTATAACAAATTATAAACTCGTAAAAATAAATAGTTTGAAAATTTTGATAGTTTTAATTTATACTATTCCTGCATTTTTAATTTTTGCTAAAAGTGGAAATGTTGATTATATTAAAGGGTTTGTGTTGGCTATTGGAAACTCAACTGGAGCATATTTAGGGAGTAATTTACAAATAAAAAAAGGTGATAAAATAGTTAAAATATTTTTAACGGTCGTTATTGTTTTTATGGTATTTAAATTGTTAGGTTTATTTAGTTAGTAGGTGATAAAATGGAAAAACGAGTTAAAATAGCTAAAAAAGTTATATATGTTTCCGTTATAGGAAATGTTTTTCTTTCTATAATAAAAATTCTAGCGGGAATTATAGGTAATAGTAGTGCTATAATGGTGGATGGAGTTCATTCGCTTTCAGATGTTTTTTCTTCGATTGTAGCATTTTTAGGAGTAAAATTTTCAAGTAAAGAAGATGATGAAGAACATCAATATGGTCATGAAAAATTTGAATTAGTAGCAAGTAAAATTTTATCAATTATTCTAATAATTACAGGTATTTTAATTGCATACGAATCTATACAAAATATAATAAATGAAAATTTTAATACTCCAAATATAATTGCAATTTATGCAGCGATTATTTCAATAATTTTTAAAGAATGGATGTATAGATATACTATGAATGCTGCTATAAAAATTGAAAGCACTGGTTTAAAAGCGGATGCATGGCATCATAGATCAGACTCGCTTTCTTCAATAGCGGCACTTATTGGAATTGCTGGTGCAATGAAAGGTATTTTAATTTTGGAACCGATTGCATCGATTTTAATTTCTGTGTTTATTATTAAAATAGGTGTAGAAATTTATATTGAATCAGTAAATGGATTGGTTGATAAAGCTGCATCTAGTGAAATTGTTGAAAGCATTAAAGAAGTAGTAATGGATGTTGAAGGTGTTATAGAAATAGATTTATTAAAGACAAGACAACATAGTAATAAAATATATGTAGACATTGAAATTTCAGCTGATGGTGAAATTTCACTTAATGAATCTCATAAAATTGCTGAAGAAGTTCATGATGTTGTTGAACTTAATAATAAGAACGTTAAGCATTGTATGGTTCATGTGAATCCGAGATAGGAGATAAAAATGAAAATTATTATAGATGGGGATGCATGTCCAGTAACAAAAGTAGTAGAAAATGTATCCCGAAAATATAATGTAGAAGTTATTATTGTAAAAAACTATAACCATGTAATTAGAAGCAATTATTCTAAAGTGATTTCAGTTGATGCTCAAAGTGAAAGTGCGGATTTAAAAATTGCTAATATTACTGAAAAAGGTGATATTGTTGTAACTCAGGATTATGGTCTTTGTGCTATGGTAATTGCAAAAGATGCAATTGGAATAAATCAATATGGAAAAGTAATTAACAGTTTCAATATTGATATGGAATTATATAGACGTGATATGAATAAAGAGATTAGAATGAAACATAAGAAATATACAAAATTTAAAAAAAGGAAGCAAAAAGATAATGATTTATTTGAAATTGAATTTGAGAAATTATTAAAGGAAATGAAACATTAAAAAACTCCGTTTGGAGTTTTTTAATGTTTTGTGTTTTCGCAATAAAGTTTATTGTTGATAATCATGCATTTCATTTCATCTGGCTCTTGTTTTTTCTTTTTATTTGTATGATAAGATTTTTTGCTATATAGATTTTCATATTTTGTTAGAGACAGATCACCGTAAATGGATGGGAAAAGATTATCAAGCAAATGATGTACTAAATTACTTTCGTTTTTTCTTCTCATTATTATCACCTCTCTTTTAATATATATACCCCGATGAATATAAACTAATCAATTTTATCAATCTATGATATAATAATTAAAGGATGTATTATATAGAGAGGAGAGATAAATATGAGTGAATTACTAGATATTATTAAAGATAAATCATTAACATATGAGCAAAGGGTTTTAACATTAGCAAGATATGCTGAAGATCAATTGAATGTACTGGCTATTGATGCGGAAACTCAAAATCTTAGAGATGAAGGTATAATTTGTGATTTGTATGAAGGTCATGCACCTTATAGACCACGGTATATAGTACCTGATTATGATAAATTTGTTAAGAATGGTTCGAAATTTTTAGAACTCGAACCACCTGAAAATTTATATGATTTACTTAATAAACTTATTATTTTATATAGACATGTGCCTTCTATTTCTTCGTTTCCGGTTTATATTGGAAATATTGATTATTTAATTGATCCATTTATTACAAATGAAGAAGATGATTATAAATTCATTAAATATTTTATGCAAAATATTGATAGAACAATTACAGATTCATTTTGTCATGCAAATATTGGACCAAAAGAAACAGTTGCTGGGAAGTTAATTCTTAGAGCTCAAAGAGAATTAAATACTTCTATTCCAAATATTACAATTAAATATGATGAAGATGTGACATCAAAAGAATTACTTTATGATTCTCTTAAAACTACTATGGTTACTGCAAAACCTTCGTTTGCAAATGATAAAATGTTTAGAAAAGAATTTAATGGAGATTATGCAATTGCAAGTTGTTATAATGGACTTAAAATTGGTGGGGGAAATTATACACTAGTTAGAATAGTTCTTAAAAAATTAGCAGAAAAAACAGAAAATTATAATGAATTTATTAATGAACTTTTACCTAATGCAGTTAATAATACAATAAAATATATGGATGAAAGAATTAGATTTTTAGTTGAAGAAACTTCTTTTTTCAAATCTAGTTTTTTGGTGAATGAAGGATTAATTGATATTTCTAATTTCACTGCTATGTTTGGTATGGTTGGACTTGCTGAGACTGTGAATCGATTTTCTAAAGGCAGATTCGGAATTGATAAAGAAGCAGATGATATGGGTGTTGAAATAATAGAAAAAATTTATAAAATGGTAAATGAACATAAAAATGAATATTGTAAAGCATTTGATGGCAAATTTTTATTACATGCACAAGTCGGAATTGATGATGATAAAGGTGTTTCACCTGGATGTAGAATTCCAATAGGCGAAGAACCTGATATGGCAAGTCATTTAAATCAAATAGCAAGATTCCATAAATATTTTCCATCTGGGATTGGCGATATTTTTCCATTTGAGGAAACTTATAAAAATAATATAGAAGCATTAGCAAATGTTGTTAATGGAGCTATTGATACAGGAGTGAGATATCTTTCAATATATTCTTCGAATTCCGATGTTATTAGAATTTCAGGTTATCTTGTAAAAAAATCTGAAATAGAAAAATTAAGAAACGGAGATCCTGTTTTAAGAGATACTGTTGTATTAGGCCGTGGTGCTGTAGATAACCAAAAAGTACTTGAACGTAAGGTGAGAGGAAATGTTTGATGAGGAAGGTAATATTAGAAACTCAATTAAAGCTATAATAATAAAAAATAGTAAAATTCTTCTTACTAAAAATAAATATAATGGAGAAGAATTTTATTTGCTTCCCGGTGGCGGTCAAAGAAAGTTTGAAACTATTGAAGAAGCTTTGAAACGTGAATGTTTAGAGGAAATTGGAGCTGAAGTAGAATTAATTAAACTATTGTTTATTAGAGATTATATTGGAAAGAATCATCAATTTTTCGATGAAGATAAAAATGTTCATCAAATTGAACTAATGTTTGAGTGTAAATTGATTTCTGAAGAATTGTTTTTAACTGAAAAGAAAGATGATTTTCAAATTGGATATGAATGGGTTGAATTAAGTAATTTAAAAAACATTATACTTTATCCGTATAAATTAAAAGAAGTAATAGATGAAAAGGGTAATTTTTCAAAAGAAATATATTTAGGTGATGTAAATTGATAAAATATGGTTATATTAGAAAAATTATATATTTTAGTGCTATAGATGGTCCTGGTAATAGGACTGTCATTTTTTTGCAAGGATGTAATTTTAATTGTTTAAGTTGTCATAATCCGGAAACAATTCCGATTTTCAATAATTTAAATATGGAAAACACTGAAGTTCAACTAATGAGTGTTTATGATATTTTAAAAGTGCTTGATAAAAATAAAAGTTTTATTAGAGGTGTTACTATTTCTGGCGGTGAATGCACTGTTCAATTTGAATTTTTACTTGATTTAGTTATGAATTTGAAAAAACATGGATATGAAGTATATTTAGATACAAATGGTTCTTTAGAAATCTCAAAATTTCAGCAAATGCTTCATTTTGTAGATAAAATAATTTTTGATTTAAAAGTATTTGAGGAAAAGGAACATATTAAATTGACCGGAGCGTCAAATAGAAAAGTTAAAAGAAATATTAAAATTGCTGCTGTGAGTCATCAAATATATGAAATTAGAACAGTTGTTATTCCTAAATTTATTGATAATTACAAAAATGTAGATAAAATAAGTAAGTTTATTGCGTCGCTGGATAAAAATATACAGTATAAATTAACTACTTATAGACAACAGGGAGTAAGAGAAAATCTTTTGAAAACAAATTCGCCAAGTAAAAAACAAATGAGTAATTTAAAAGAGATATGTAATAACAATGGGCTTTTAAATGTTATAGTAAATTAATCCTTTAAACAAATGTTCGTTTGTGATATTATTTAGTGAGAGGAGGGAGTCGAGTACGAGTCTGCTTGACTGATAAAATGATAAATTATGTTAAAGGATATATAAGAAAAGTTGATTTGGATTATATTGTAATAGAAAATAACAATATGGGTTATAAAATAAACACTTCAAAATCAACGATAGATGATCTTATATTGATTGCTAAAGATGAAATGGTTTTGATTAATACAGTAATGATTGTAAGAGAAGATGATATTAGTTTATTCGGTTTTTTAACTGAAGATGAACTTGATGTTTTTAATTTATTAAGAACGGTTTCAAATGTGGGATCAAAAAGTGCAATTAGAATGTTATCTGGAATGCACTATATGGAAATTGTGAATATTATTAAAAATAATGATCATAAATCTTTAACGAAAGCAAAGGGTGTTGGTACTAAAACTGCAAAACGTATTATTATCGATTTAAATGAAAAAATGGATAAAAGATTTCCTGAAGTTAGTACAGTTTATGGAGTTAAAAAACAGAATCTAATTAATTCTGATGCTCTTGAAGCATTAATGGCTTTAGGCTATTCACAAAAGGAATCTGAAAATGTTTTAAATGAATTTGATAATAAAAATTTAAGTGTTGAAGAGCTAATTAAAAAAGCTTTAAGCTATTTTTAGGGGTTATTTATGGATGATAGATTTATTACACCGAAATTTAATGAAGAAGATTTGAAAATCGAAAAATCTTTAAGACCACAATCTTTAAATGAATATGTTGGTCAAAGTAAAACTAAACAACAACTTGATATATTTATGAAAGCTGCAAAAATAAGACGTGAATCATTAGATCATGTTTTACTTTATGGACCGCCAGGTCTTGGTAAAACAACTTTAAGTCATATTATTGCAAACGAAATGGGAGTAAATATTAAAGTTACTTCTGGGCCTGCAATTGAAAAAGCTGGAGATTTAGCTTCGGTATTAAATAAATTAAGACCAAATGATGTTTTATTTATTGATGAAATACATAGACTTAATATGAGTGTTGAAGAAGTATTATATCCTGCAATGGAAGATTATAATCTTGATATAATTATAGGAAAAGGACCAGGAGCAAAATCAGTAAGAATTGAACTTCCAAAATTCACTTTAATTGGTGCTACTACTCGTGTTGGTGATTTAACATCTCCTTTAAGAGATAGATTTGGAATGATTTGCAGATTAGAAATGTATTCTGATGAAGAGCTTAATCAAATTGTATTAAGGTCAAGTAGTATTTTAGATGTTGAAATTAAAGAAAATGCTGCAATTGAGATTGCGAGGAGATCTAGAGGAACACCAAGAATTGCAAATAGACTTTTAAAACGAGTAAGAGATTATGCATTGGTAATTGGTGATGGAATAATTGATAAAAAAATTACTATGGAAGCACTTAGTATGCTTGAAATTGATAATATTGGACTTGACAAAATTGACAGAAAAATATTAAAATCAATTCTTTATAAATTTAGTGGAGGGCCTGTTGGACTTAATACTTTGTCTGCTGCAACAGGTGAGGAAATAACAACTATTCAAGATGTATATGAACCGTTTTTAATAAAAAACGGATTTATTCAGAGGACACCAAGAGGAAGAATTGTTACTGATCTTGGTAAAAAACATATTGAAAACAATGAATTTGGTGATTAAAATGTATAAAAAAATAATTGTACTATTAATTTTATTTAATTTAATATCTTTTTCCTATGCTGATGATACTGTGAAAATAGGTTTAGATTATAATAAAAATATTGATGAGGTTACTATTTCGTCAGAAACTAATATATATGGTAATTTAGAAAATTCTAGAATATTGGATTTCAGTTCTAATTTATTAAAAATATATAAAAATAATAAATTTCATTTGAAAATTAACCAAAAATTTGATACTTTAGAAGATGCTATTATAGTTAGAGATTCAATTAGTGAAAATTCATATCTTCATTTTAATGGCTTATGGGAAGTTTATATAGGAAATTATGATACTTTAAGTGAGGCTGAAAAATCGAATGATGGATCTTATCAAATAGTTTCATTAAATGATAAAAATTTAATTGTGAAAAATGCAAATAACGATATTGTATTAATTTATAATTCGAATTTTGATATTTCTTTTGGGAGTGATTCAGTAATTAAATATAATGATATTAATTATAGAGGAAATTTTCTTTTTCAAAGAAATATTGATAGTGATATAACTGTTATTAATAAACTGCTAATTGAAAAGTATTTATATGGTGTTGTTTCTAAAGAAATGCCTACAAATTGGCCTATTGAGGCTTTGAAGGCTCAAGCTGTTGCTGCTAGAAATTTTACATATTCAAATATTGGAAAATATAATTATTTAGGTTTTGATTTAACTGATGATATAAATTCACAAGTTTATGGTGGATATGATGCTGAGTCAGAAAATACAAATGAAGCTGTAGATGAAACAATTGGTTGTATACTAAAATCAAATGATAGCATTGTAGTTGCATATTATCATTCGAATAGTGGTGGTCAAACTGAAAGTGTTGAAAATGTGTGGCAATCAAAAGTTCCGTATTTAGTGGGAGTAAAGGATGAATACTCTGAAAACACTAATAATTCAACATGGAATAGAAGTTATTTAATTAGTGAAATTTCAGAAAAATTAAATGAAGCAGGGTACAATATTGGAAATATTTATGATATAAATGTTCTTTCTAAATCTGAAAATAATAGAATAATTGAATTAGAATTTGTTGGCTCAAAAGGTAGTGTGATTCTTGAAAAAGGCGAAACAAGAAAAATATTTGGATATTTTGATATTAAAAGCATGTGGTTTGATGTAGTTAAAGATAATGAAGTTTCATATGTAAATAATAAAAAATATTTAAAGGAACCTATTAACAAAATGAAGATTATAACTTCAGATGGAATAAAGAATATGGATAATTATTCTTCATATAACGTTTTTGATGGTATAAGTAAAAAAGAAATTAATGTAAAAATTAATAAAATTAAATTTGATGGGAAAGGATTTGGACATGGTGTAGGTATGAGCCAGTGGGGTGCAAATGTTATGGCGAATCGTGGTTATAGTTATGAAGATATATTACTGCATTATTATACTGGAACGTACCTGGATAGGAGAAACTAATGAACAAAAAAGATTTTTATTTTGATTTACCTGAGCGATTGATAGCACAAACACCTCTAGTAAATCGAATAGCTTCAAGGCTTATGGTTTTAAATAAGGATACTGGCGAAACAAAAGATGAAAAATTTAGTAATTTAATAGAATATTTAAATGAAGGGGATACTTTAGTTCTTAATAATAGTAGAGTATTACCTGCTAGAATATTTGGTATTAAAGATACTGGAGCTAAAGTAGAGTTTTTACTTTTAGAAGAGGTTGAAAAAGATACTTGGAATGTACTTGTAAAACCAGGGAAAAGAGCAAGAATAGGTGCTAAATTTACATTTGGCGATAATTTATTAACAGGTGAAGTAACAGGATATGCTGATCAAGGGATTAGAATAGTAAAATTTTCTGCCTATAAAGGTTATTTTGTAGAAGTTCTTGAAAAAATAGGAACTATGCCATTACCACCGTATATTCATGAAGAATTAAAAAATCAAGAAAGGTATCAAACTGTATATTCAAAAACAAATGGATCTTCAGCTGCTCCAACTGCTGGTCTTCATTTTACAAATGAATATATTGAAAAACTTAAAGAAAAAGGAATTAACATTGGTTATGTAACTTTACATGTTGGGCTAGGTACATTTAGACCGGTTGAAGTTGATAATATTTTAGATCATCAAATGCATTCTGAATATTATGAGCTTGATGAAGATACTGCAGATATGATAAATGAAACTAAAAAAAGAGGAAATAAAGTATTTGCGGTTGGAACTACTTCAACGCGAACCTTAGAATCTGTTTATAAGAAAAATGGTAAGATTGTTGCTGATAAAGGTGAAACTGAAATATTTATTTATCCAGGTAAAAAACTTAATGTTATTGATGGTTTAATTACGAATTTTCATTTGCCTGAATCTACATTAATTATGCTTGTTAGTGCCCTTTCAACAAGAGAGTTTGTTTTAAATGCGTATGAAGAAGCGATAAAACTTGAATATAGATTTTTTTCATTTGGCGACGCAATGTTAATTAAGTAGATTTGGAGGAAATAATGGCGATAAAATATGAATTAATAAAAGAATGTAAGCAAAGTGGAGCGAGATTAGGAAGAATTACTACTCCGCATGGTGTAATTGAAACACCAATATTTATGCCTGTTGGAACAAAAGCAACGGTAAAAGCGATGACACCAGAAGAACTAAAAGAAATTGAAACACAAATATTATTAAGTAATACTTTTCACTTGTATTTAAGGCCAGGTCATGAATTAATTGAAAAAGCTGGTGGACTTCATAAATTTATGAATTGGGATGGACCGATACTTACTGACAGTGGTGGATTTCAAGTTTTTTCTTTAGATAAATTAAGGGAAATTACTGAAGAAGGAGTTGAATTCAGATCGTTTGTTGATGGATCAAAACATTTTTTTACTCCAGAAAAATCAATGGAAGTACAAAATGCATTAGGCTCTGATATAATGATGGCTTTTGATGAATGTCCTCCATATCCTGCTGATAAAGAATATGTAAGAAAGTCATTAGAAATGACAACAAGATGGGCGAAACGTTCTAAGGATGCTCATAAAAATCCAGAGACACAAGCTTTATTTGGTATTATCCAAGGTGGAATGTTTAGAGATTTACGTGAACAAAGTGCAAAAGAATTAATTGAATTAGATTTTCCTGGTTATGCAATTGGTGGACTTAGTGTTGGTGAACCAAAGGAACTAATGATAGAGGTTTTAAAATATACTACTCCGATGATGCCGAAAGATAAACCAAGATATTTAATGGGTGTTGGTACACCAGATTATATTTTTGAGGCAGCTATTAGCGGAATTGATATGTTTGATTGTGTTTTACCTACAAGAATTGCAAGAAATGGTACTGCGATGACAAGTCAGGGAAGAATTAATTTAAAAAATGCTAAATTTTTTGATGATTTTACTCCTCTTGACGATGAATGTGATTGCTATGCATGTAGGAATTATACTAAATCATATATAAGACATTTAGTTAAAGAAAATGAAATTTTAGGAGCAAGATTATTAACAATTCATAATTTAAATTTTCTTTTAAGATTATCTGAAAATATTAGAGAAGCTATTAAAAATGATAGATTATTGGATTATAAAGAAGAATTTTATAAAAAATATGGATATATTAAATAAAAAAATGTATAATAAATTAGTAGTGAATGAAATATTAGAATAAAAGGAGGAACTCTATGCAAAGTAATGCGATTTTCACTTTTGCAATATATGGTGGTATAATAGCGATGTTTTATTTTTTCTTTATTAGACCTCAGAATAAGCAAAAAAAAGAAATAGAAACAATGAGAAATAATATCGTAAAAGGTGACGAAATTACAACTATTGGTGGAATTAATGCCAAAGTGGTAAATGTTGAAGGGGAAAATGTAATAATTGAAGTTAAACCAAATGATACAAAAATGAATATAAAGAAATGGGCAATTAGACAATTAATTGAAAAATAAAATTTCCTTTATTCGAATCACGTATTATGGTATAATTACTTAGTAATGAGTGAGGAGAGTGGTTTTTATGAAACATATTAGAACTATTAAAGTTGGGTCAAATCATATTATTAGTTCGACAAGTGGTTGTGGTGAATGTCAAACATCTTGCCAATCTGCTTGTAAAACATCTTGTACCGTTGGTAATCAAGGATGTGAACAAAATAAATAAGCAGCTATGCTGCTTTTTTTATGGTTTAGGGAAATACATTCTGCAATTATACTAATTGCATTTTAATTTTGCAATTTGTATAATCGTATAATCTATGGTTATGAAGTTAAAATGATTTTACTAGAAAGGAAATGAAATGATTCATAAGTATAAAAAAAACGGATTGAAAATTGTTTTAGATGTAAATAGCGATTCAATTCATGTAGTTGATGATGTTGTTTATGATATCTTAGATTTTTATCCGAATCCAGACAGAGAAAAAATAAATTCAGAATTAAAAAATAAGTATTCCGAAAATGAAATTAGTGAAGCTATCAAAGATATCGGAGATTTAATTTCTCAAAAGCAATTATTTGCTAAAACATTTAGTGCTGATGAATACGAATTATATAATAATCCTGTTGTAAAAGCTATGTGTTTGCATGTTGCTCATGATTGTAATATTAGATGTAAGTATTGTTTTGCATCACAAGGAGATTTTCAAAGAAATAGAGAAATTATGTCATTGGAAGTTGGAAAAAGATCAATGGAATATTTAGCTGAAAATTCAGGAAATCATTATAATCTTGAAGTTGATTTTTTTGGTGGAGAGCCATTAATGAACTTTGATGTTGTTAAAGAACTTGTTTTTTATGGTAAAGAATTAGAAAAAAAATATGATAATAAGAAAAATTTTAGATATACAATTACAACAAATGGAACTTTATTAAATGATGAAATATCGGAGTTTTTAAATGAATATATGGATAATGTTGTATTAAGTATTGACGGAAGAAAAGAAGTGAATGATGAGTTTAGAATTTATCAAAGTGGAAAAGGTACATATGAACAAATTGTTCCTAATTTTAAGAAAGTAGTTGATAATAGAGATAAACTTTATTATGTTAGAGGAACATTTACTAGAAAAAATCTTGATTTTTCAAATGATATTTTTCATCTTGCAGATTTAGGATTTGAAAGTTTATCAATTGAACCTGTTGTAACAGATCCTAGAGAGGACTATGCTCTTAAAGAAGAAGATCTTGATACAATTTTTAAAGAATATGATAAAGTTGCAGATGAATATATAAAAAGAAAATTAGCAAATGATGATAAGAAATTTGATTTTTTCCATTTTGCTCTTGATCTTGATAATAGTCCGTGTTTTTTAAAGAAAGTAAGAGGATGTGGAGCGGGTCTTGAATATATTGCGGTGACACCAAATGGAGATATTTATCCTTGTCATCAATTTGTTGAAAAAGATGAATTTATTATGGGTAATGTATTTACAGGTATAAAAAATCCTGATATTGCAGAGTTCTTTAAAAAATCAAGTATTTTAACAAAAGAAGGTTGTGACACTTGTTGGGCTAAGTATTATTGTAGCGGTGGATGTCATGCAAATGCATATAATGCAAATGGTGATATAGATAAACCATATAAACTTGGTTGTGCAATGGAAAAAAATAGAGTTGAAAATGCTATTTATATACAAGCTAAATTAGCTATGGAGAAACCTGATGAAGAAAAATTATTTAGACTATAAACCAGAAATTCATAAATCTTGTTTTATCGCTGAAACAGCTGATGTTATTGGAAAAGTCAAAATTTCAGAAAATTCAAGTGTATGGTATAAATCAGTTTTACGTGGAGATGTTGATTTTATTGAAATTGGTAAAAATTCTAATATTCAAGATAATTGCGTAATACATGCTGATACTGGAATAAAAACTATTATAGGCAATAATGTAACTATAGGGCATGGTGCTATTGTTCATTCTTGTACTATTGATAATAATGTTTTAATTGGAATGGGAGCAATTATACTTCCAAATGTTAAAATAAATAAAGATGTTATTATTGGAGCTGGAAGTTTAGTTCCGCCAGGAAAAGAAATTCCAAGTAATTCTTTAGTTGTTGGAAATCCTGGGAGAGTTGTGAGAAAGCTGACTCAAATAGAAATAGATGACATTGAAAAATTGTCTGTTCATTATGTTGAACTTGCAAATGAACACAAATAGGAGGAGATTAGGGTGAAGAGAAAAAACAATGAATTAATATTTTTTCTAATAATTGCAGCAATTGCATTTACAGCTTTTGTTTCTGTTTATGGGTTAAATCTTGGAAGTTATGTAGTTAAACCTGTTTCAGAAGCAATTAAGTTAGGATTAGATATTGAAGGTGGTGTTGTAGTAGTTTATGAAGCTGATACAGACGAAACAGGAACTGATTTATTAAAAACAATGAATCAAGTAAAATCTGTAATGAGTAATAGAATTGATGAATTTGGATTAACTGAGCCAAATATTACTATTCAAGGTGAAGATAGGATTAGAATTGAACTTCCAGGAGTTGATGATACTCAGGAAGCTTTAGAAATTATTGGTAAAACAGCTCAGCTTGAATTTTTAAGGGTTGTTTACAATAGTGATAGTGGAAAAAGCCCATTTGCTAGTACAGGAATGATGAAAGATGAATTTGATTATGAGGAAGTTATTACTGGTAATGATGTAAAAGATTCTTTCCTTTCAAAAGATCAATATGGTAAACCTGCTGTTGGAATAGAATTAAATGATTCAGGAACAAAAGCATTTTTTGAAGCAACTAAAAAAGGTGGACAGATTGCAATTTTACTTGATGGAAAAGTTATTTCTGCACCAAATGCTTCTGTAGCTATACCTGATGGTAAAGCAATAATTACAGGATCATTTACAAATGATGAAGCCTCTCAATTAGCATCATTAATTAGAGCGGGTGCTTTACCAGTTCAAATGAATGAAATACAAACTTCAGTAATTGGACCAACATTGGGTTTAGATGCAATGAAGAAAAGTGTTTCTGCTGCAAAAGTTGGTTTGTTATTAATTGTTTTATTTTTAATTGGATATTATAAACTTCCAGGATTATTTGCAAGTATATCATTGGTATTTTATGCATCAATTGTTATGTTACTAATGGTTGCTTTTGGAGCTACATTAACTTTACCTGGTATTGCTGGTATGGTTCTTTCAGTAGGTATGGCTGTTGACGCGAATGTAATTATTTTTGAAAGATTAAAAGAGGAATTAAGAAATGGTAAAACTGTTAGATCTTCAATAAATTTTGCTTTTCATAGAGCAATGAAAACAATTTTGGATGCTAATATTACAACTCTTATTGCCGGTATTGTTTTATTCAATTTTGGCCAAGGCCCTATAAAAGGATTTGCTGTTACATTAATGATAGGTATTCTTGTAAGTATGTTTACTGCAATAGTTGTTACTAAAGCAATTATGATAAATGGACTTGCATTTAAGGGATTTGGTAAAAAAGGATTATATAGAGCATAAGGAGGAAGCATAATGAATATAGCAAATAATTATAAAAAATGGTTTATTATATCAATTTTAGTCATTGCTGTTGGTCTTGTATTTGCTCTAGTTAATGGGTTAAATATTGGAATTGATTTTACAGGTGGAACAATGATTCAGTTTGATTTAGGTAAAACTGTTGAATTAGATAAAATATCGAGTACATTAGAGGAATTTGATTTAAATGAAGAAATAATTCATGCAGGCGATAGTAACAATGAAGTTATTATTAGAACAAAGAAATCTCTTTCTAATGAGGAGAGAATTAAAATTTCTGATAAATTTGAAAAAGAATATGAAGCAACTTTTTTAGGGGCTTATCAATTTAGTCCATCTGTTGGAGGTGAAATTAAACAAAGAGCTTTAATAGCAATATTGTTTGCATCTCTTGGAATGTTAATTTATATCACATTCAGATTTGAATTGATATATGGACTTGCTGCAATTATTGCATTAATGCATGATGTATTAGTTGTATTAGCAGTATATGCAATTTTCAATATTCCAGTTAATTCATCATTTATAGCGGCAATTTTAACAATTGTTGGATATTCAATAAATGATACAATTGTAGTATTTGATAGAGTAAGAGAAAATGTACGAAGGATGAAAAGAGAAGATAATTTCACAATTGCGAATGTAAGTATTAATCAAACGATTTTAAGATCTGTATTCACTTCAGTTACAACATTATTAGTAATTGGAAGTTTATTTGTTTATGGTACGCCTGCTGTTAAAGAGTTTGCAACTCCTTTATTAGCTGGTGTAATCGCAGGAACATATTCTTCAATATTTATTGCTTCTCCAATTTGGGCTATTTTAAAAACTAATAAATCGAAATAATAAGTGTTAAAAATATAAAACTGAGATAGAAATATCTTAGTTTTTTTTGATTTTTATAAATATTTAGCTTATAATATAATTATATTAAATTGAAAAAAATAGGAGTGATAATATGCAGTTAACAGTTATATTTTCGTTGTTGTTTGCAATAGTTATAGCAATTTTTGCAGGACTTAATTCGAAAGTGGTAGAAGTAAATTTATTATTTGTTAAACCTGAAGTGTCACAAGCGATAGTGATTTTAATTTCAGCAATATTTGGTGCAGCATTAATGTATTTATTAAATTTAGTAAAAACATTAAAAAAATCAAGTGAAATAAGAGCATTAAAAAAAGTTAATGCTAAGCTTCAACAAGAAAAAAATGATTTTAATAGTGAAATAAAAGAAAAAGAAAATGGGTTAAGTAAAATTAAATTAAGTGATAACTTGAAAGAAGATAAAATTATAGAATAGGTGTAAAAATGCTTAAAAAAAAGTGGATTAATAAAATGAAATTTAATAATGACAGTGATAAAATCAGAATGATATCTGATAAATTAGGAATCCCTTTTTTAATAGCTAAGATTCTTTTAAGTAGAGGATATGATACTGTGGATTTAGCAGAAAAATTCATAAATCCTAGCATTAAGGATCTAAATGATCCTTTTTTATTTGTAGATATGGAAAAGATAGTAAATAGGATTGAGAAAGCTATTATTAATAATGAAAATATATGGATTTATGGAGATTATGATGTTGATGGAATTACATCTGTTTCAATATTGATTAACTATTTTAAGTCTGTAGGCTATGATGTTAATTATTATATTCCAAATAGGCAAAATGAGGGATATGGAATTGGTAAAACAGGAATTAATTATATTTTTAATAAGCAAGGTAATTTAATAATTTCTGTGGATTGTGGAATAACTGCAAATGAAATGGCAGATTATTCGAATCAGCTTAATATGGATATTATTATTACAGATCATCATACATGTGGTGATATTCTTCCAAATGCATTTGGAATACTTAATCCTAAAGTATCCTATGATACATATCCTTATGATATGTTAGCGGGAGTTGGTATTGCTTTCAAACTTATTCAAGCTTTATCAAAAAAAACATTTAACGATGTATATATGAAATATATTGATATAACAGCTTTTGGAACTATAGCAGATATTGCACCTTTAGATAAAGAAAATCGTATAATTACAAGAATAGGACTTGAAAAACTTAATAATACTGAAAATTTAGGAATGAAAGCTTTGATTGAACTTTCTAAGTTAAATGATAAAGAGATTACTGCTGGGATAGTTGGATTTAGACTTGCTCCTCAAATAAATGCTGCTGGAAGACTTGGAGATGCTGATTTAGCAGTAAAACTGCTTACTAGTTCTGATAAAGAGGAAGTTTATTCAATTGCTGAAAAACTTAAAAACTTAAATGAACAAAGAAAAATGATTGAAAAAGCAATATTTGTTAAATCAAAAAAATATATTGAAAATGAAATAGATTTAGATAATGAAAGTGTAATCGTTGTATTTGGTGAACAATGGCATTCTGGAGTTATCGGAATAGTTGCATCTAGAATTGTTGAAAAATATGGAAAACCAGCGATAGTACTTACTAGAGAAGATGATTATGTTAAAGGTTCAGCTAGAAGTATTGGAAGTTTCAATATATATGAAGCAATTAAATCATGCGAAAAATTTCTTATAGGTTTTGGTGGTCATAAAATGGCTGCTGGGCTTAGCTTAAATGAAGAAAATGTTATTAATTTTAGAAAATCAATTAATGAATATGTTGTTGATAATATAAATTTAGAAGAATTGATTCCAACAATAAATTATGAAGGTTATATATCAAGTGATGATATTACATTGGATACAATAAATTCGCTTGATTATTTAAAACCATTTGGTGTAGGAAATTCAAAGCCTTCTTTTAGAGTTGAAGATTGTGATATTATAAATATTAAAACTGTTGGTTCTGATAAAAGTCATTTAAAATTAATTGTTAATCAAAATTCAATAAATTTTGATGCAATTGGATTTGGACTTGGTTACTTAACTGATGAGATTAATAATAAAGATAAAGTTGATTTACTAGTGAATTTGGATATAAATGAATATAATGGACTTGTTACACCACAGTTAATGTTAAAGGATATGAAAATGCGCGAAATTCGCAAAGGAAATATTTTGGAAATTGAATATTTAAAAACATTATTTTTGAGTATTAAAAATAATGTTACTTATTTTAACAATATTAATTTTAATAATTTATTGATTCAAAAGGATTCAATTAAAGATATTAATTTAAAAACATTGATACTTATTAATTCTATTCATTCGATATCTAATGAGGATAAGAAAAAATATGAAAAATGGAAGTTTCATTATAATGTTGTAGATAAAATTACAAATAAAGATATTCTGATTAATCCGATTTTAAAAAATATTAAAATTAACGATTATGAGCAAATAATATTTTATGATATTCCTATTCGAAAAAAAATAGATAAACTTATAAGTTTTGCAAATCATCGTCGTATTGAAAATTTAAAGAATATTTTTAGAGAGATTCCTGATAAAGGAGAGATAATAAAAGTTTATAGAAAAATATTGAATGTTAATGATTTTAATATAAAAAACATTTCAAAAATAATTGGAATATCGGAAATTAAAGTGTTATTTGCTTTAGAAATATTAAAAGAAATTAAAATTATTGATTTTAAATATATTGATGACAATATCAATATTACTATTTTACCAAAACTTGAAAAAGCTATAAAAATTGAAGAAAACTTAATGTTTATGAAATTGTTAGAATTGAAAGGGAAAGTGATGTAGATGAATTTTGAAAATAAAATAAGAATGATAAAAGATTTTCCAAAAGAAGGAATTGAGTATATGGATATTACAACTTTATTAAAAGATGGAGATGCTTTTCATGATTCTATTGATGCCTGCATTGAATTAGTAAAAGATATAGATTTTAATAAAGTGGTAGGACCTGAAGCTCGGGGTTTCATTTTGGGAACACCTATTTCATATGCAACTAAAACTGGATTTATACCTGTAAGAAAACCTGGGAAATTACCAGCAGAAACACTTTCATATACTTATGATTTGGAATATGGTACAGATACGCTTGAAATTCATGCGGATGCAATTGAACCAGGAGATAAAGTGCTTATTGCTGATGATTTGTTAGCTACAGGTGGTACTGTTGAAGCGGTCGTTAAAATGGTTGAAAAACTTGGAGGCGAAGTAGTTGGAATGGTATTTCTAATTGAACTTGCTTTCTTAAATGGAAAAGACAAATTAAAAGAATATACAGTAAAATCGCTTATTAAAAAGTAATTTGTATTTTTTGTTTGTTTTATGTATAATTAATGTAATTAACATAGAAGAAGGTGATTGTTATAGATTATAATACGTACATAAAAGAGCTTATTAAATTAAATGATGAGTATAATATTGATAATATAAAAAAAGTATATTATTTTGCTAAAGAAGCACATGATGGACAAAAAAGAAAATCTGGAGAAGATTATTTTATTCATCCTATTGCTGTTTCTTTAATTTTAGCTGAAATGAAAATGGATGAAGAAACTATAATTGCTTCTATTTTACATGATGTTGTCGAAGATACAAAGTATACGAAGGAAGAAATTGGTGAAATTTTTGGCGAAACAATAGCACTTTTAGTTGACGGTGTTACAAAATTAACAAATTTAAGATATGAATCAAAAGAGATACAAAAAGGTGAAAATTTAAGAAAAATGTTTTTAGCTATGGCTAAAGATATTAGAGTAGTTTTAATAAAACTTGCAGATAGACTTCATAATATGCGTACTTTAGAATATATGTCTGTTAAAAAGAAACAAGAAAAAGCAATGGAAACTTTGGAAATTTATGCTCCAATTGCGGATAGATTAGGTATGTCTCAAATAAAATGGGAACTTGAAGATATTTCTTTTTCATATTTACATTTAGACGAGTATTATGAATTAGTTGAAAAAATACAGAAAAAACGTTCCGATCGTGAAGATGTTATTAATGAAAATATTAAATTATTAGAAAATAGTATTAAGGATCAAATTGGTGCTGAATTTGAAATTAATGGTAGAGCAAAACATTTTTATAGTATTTATAAAAAAATGGTAGAAGGAAATAAAGAATTTGATGAAATTTTTGATTTAACAGCGATTAGAGTAATTGTAAATGATTTAAAGGAATGTTATTCTGTTCTCGGTATTTGTCATACACTCTGGAATCCAATACCAGGAAGATTTAAAGATTATATTGCAATGCCAAAATCAAATTTATATCAATCATTACATACTACTGTAATAACAAGTGATGGAGATACTTTGGAAATTCAAATTAGAACTGAAGAAATGCATAGAGTTGCAGAATATGGTATTGCAGCTCATTGGATTTACAAAGGTGGCAGAGAAGATAATATTGATAAAAAACTTGATTGGGTAAGAGAAATTTTAGAAAATCAAAATGAAAATGCAGATCCAGAAGAGTTTTTAGATTCTATAAAAATTGATTTATATGTAAATGAAGTTTTTGTATATACACCAAATGGTGAAGTTTTTGAATTGCCTAACGGATCTACACCAATTGATTTTGCATACAAAGTTCATTCACAAGTAGGCCATCAATGTGTTGGTGCAAAAGTTAACGGTAAAATTGTGCCGTTAACATATAAATTATCTTCAGGTGAAATAGTATCTATTATTACTAAAAAAGGTTCTGGTCCTTCTAGAGATTGGTTAAATATTGTTCAGAGTAATCATGCAAAGAACCGAATCAGACGTTGGTTTAAAAAAGAACGCCATGATGAAAATGTTGAAAAAGGAAAAGCTATATTAGAAAGAGAAATGAAATATGCTCGTCTTTCACTTAAAGATGACTTAAAAGATAAAGAAAAATGGCTTAGTACTATACTTAAAAGATTAAGTCTTGAAACTCTTGATGATTTATATGAAGCAATAGGTTATGGAGGAATACTCACTAAACAGGTAATTCCAAGAATAAAAGAGTTTAAAAAAGAAGAAGAAATTAAAAAAGGGAAATTTAATCCAGAAAGACTTAAAAAAAGCACAATCAAAAAAAGAGAAAATGTTGGAGTTGTTGTAAAAGGTCTTGAAAATGTGCTTACGCGTTTTGCTAAATGCTGTAATCCAGTACCTGGTGATGAAATTATTGGTTATGTTACTCAGGGAAGAGGAGTTACAATTCATAGAGTAGATTGTCCTAATTTTGTTGATTTAGAAAAATCAAAAGAAAGATTTATTGAAGTAGCATGGGCTGATAATAGTGCGAAAACTTCTTATGAAGCAAAAGTGAAAATTATTGGAAATGATAGAAAAGGGTTATTATCTGAAATTACAATTATAATTAATAACGAAAATTTTATTGTAAATGGACTAAATGCAAGAAAAGATAAAAATGGAATTGCAACTGTTGAAATGATTATTGAAATAACAAATAAGAAACATTTATCAAAATTAATAAATAATTTGAAGAAAGTTGATGGAGTAATAGAAGTAAAAAGAGTAATCAACTAGGAGGATTAATGAGAGCTGTAGTACAACGAGTAAGTAGTTCTAGTGTAAAAGTTGATGGAAAAATAGTTGGAAGTATTGATAAAGGTTTAAATGTTTTATTAGGTATTGAAAATGAAGATAGTGAAAATGATGTTAAATATCTTGCTGATAAAATTATTAACTTAAGAATATTTGAAGATGAAAATGATAAAATGAATTTATCACTTTTAGATAAAGCTGGGGAAATATTGGTTATATCTCAGTTTACTTTGCAAGGTGACTGTAGAAAAGGAAGAAGACCAAGCTTTATTAATGCAGCACGTCCTGAAAAGGCAAAGAAATTATATGATAGCTTTTTAGAATATATTGCAAATGAATATAAATTAAAAGTAGAAGCCGGAGTTTTTCAAACTCATATGGAAGTTGATATTAAAAATGATGGACCTGTAACTTTATTAGTTGATAGTAAAAAAGGATTTTAATATGTTTTTAAAAAAAGTTGGAGTTGGAGTTTATTATACTAATTGTTATATAGCTGCTGATGAATTAACTAAAGAAGCTTTTGTAATTGATCCTGCTGGTGATTTTGAAGTAATTGATGAAATTTTAGTGAGTAATAATTTAAATTTAAAATATATTATTTTAACTCATGGGCATTTTGATCATATTGGTGCTGTTAAAGAGTTAAAAGAAAAATATAATTCTATTATATATATAAATGAATTTGATGCATATATGGTAAATGATAGTGAAGCTAATCTATCTAGTAGAATGAAAGACAAGATTGAATTTTTACCTGATAAGATATTTAAAGATGGTGATATATTAAAAGTTGGTTCATTAACTTTAAGATTAATTCATACTCCTGGACATACTGAAGGAAGTTCATGTGTATTAGTTGGGAATATTCTTTTTGCAGGGGACACTTTATTTAAAAATTCAATTGGTAGAACAGATTTGCCGAGTGGAGACAGATTTAAAATAATTTCATCTATTAAAGAAAAATTATTAGTACTGCCAAAAGAAACTTTAGTTTATCCTGGCCACGGACCATCTACAACAATAAATAATGAAATAATAAAAAATCCTTTTTTTTAAAATATGATTTTTTTAGAAGGAGAAATTATGATTAATGTAAATTTAAAAAACCATGATTATGAGTATGATGTTACTCAATTATTGTTGGTTTTTTTTAATGAAATTAAATTTAGTTTAGAAAAGATAGATTGTGAATTTTATTTAGAAAATTCAATAAAGATTGTTGGAGATGATTTTATTGTTGAAAATAAGCTTTATCAAAATGATGTATTAATTGATGAATTAATAGAAAAGCGTGAAAATAAAAGTGATATCGATTTATTTATAAGAAATTATCATAAACGTATTATTAAATATAGTATGTATAAATTGCTTTTAAAATATAAAAAAGCAAATGGAAAATGGGGAATACTTACAGGCATGCGACCTGTTAAAGTGGTGCATAAATATATAGATAATGGTTATTTAAAAGAAGAAATTCTTGAAATATTAAAAAGCGAATATTTAATGAGTGAAGATAAAGCTAATTTAATTATAAATATTGCGTATAGAGAAAGAAGATTTATTTATCCGATAGATAATAAAAGAATTTCAATTTATTTAAGTATTCCATTTTGCATTACTAGATGTACTTATTGTTCTTTTCCATCAAATATCTATAAAAAGAAAAAACATTTAATGGAAGATTATATTAAAAGTTTAAAATATGAAATTAATAGCGTAATTGATAGAGTAAATGAAAAAGGTTTTGTAATAGATAGCATTTATTTTGGAGGTGGTACACCTTCAACTTTAACTGTTTCTGAAATGAATGAAATATTTTTACTTTTAACAAAAAAAATTGATATGTCAACGGTATTAGAATTCACTTTTGAAGCTGGAAGACCAGATACAATTACTGAAGAAAAGCTAGAAATTATGAAAAAATTCAATGTGACTAGAATTTGTCTTAATCCACAAACTATGGATAATGGCATTTTAAAGAAAGTAAATAGAAATCATACTAGAGAAGATATTTTAGAGAAGTATGAAATGATAAAAAAGTTTAATTTTAATAGTTTAAATATGGATTTAATTTTAGGGCTTCCAAATCAAACAATGGAAACATATAAAAAAACATTAAAAATAATAAAAGATTTGAAACCTGATAATATTACTATTCATTCTTTGTCAATAAAAAAAGGTTCTAATTTAAAAAATACTGGATATAAGTTTGAAGATGCAAATTTAACTGGAAAACTAATGGAATATTCAAAAGAATATTTAAAAGATTTATATAATCCATATTATTTATATAGACAGAAAAATATTATTGGAAATCTTGAGAATGTTGGATTTGCTCTTGAAGGAAAGGAATCACTTTATAATATTAAAATTATTGAAGAAAGACATACCATTTTGGCATTTGGAGCTGGTGCAGTTTCAAAAATAGCATATGAAAATTCTGATAGATTTGATAGAGTTGCAAATTTAAAAGGTGTTGAAGAGTATATTTTAAGAATTGATGAAATGATAAATAGAAAATTGGATGCGATTGAAAATATAATTAGGTAGGTGTTTATGATTAGTTTTAAAAACGATTATTCTGAAGGAGCACATGAAAATATTATTAATTTACTTGTTAAAAGTAATTTAGAACAAGTGGATGGTTATGGTGAAGATAAATATTCAAGCCTTGCAAAAGAAAAAATTAAAAAAATTATAAAAAATGATAATGTTGATATTCATTTTATTTCTGGAGGTACACAAGCTAATTTAACTGTTATTTCTTCTATTTTGAGACCTTATGAATCTGTAATTGCTGCCAAAACAGGTCATATTTGTGTTCATGAAACTGGAGCAATTGAAGCAACTGGGCACAAAATAAATGAAATTGAAACAGAAAATGGCAAATTATATCCTGAGATTATATTGCCGGTAGTTGAAGCTCACTCAGATGAACATATGGTTAAACCAAAACTTGTTTTTATTTCAAATTCGACAGAAATAGGGACAGTTTATACAAAAGAGGAACTTGTAAATTTAAGTGAGTTTTGTAAAAATAATGATTTATATTTATATTTGGATGGTGCAAGATTAGGTTCAGCATTAACAAGTGAAGGAAATGATCTATTATTATCTGATTTAGCTAATTTAGCAGATGTTTTTTATATTGGTGGTACTAAAAATGGTGCTCTTCTTGGTGAAGCGATAGTAATTATAAATAATGAATTAAAAGAAAATTTTAGATTTAATTTAAAGCAAAAAGGTGCTCTTCTTGCTAAAGGAAGATTAATTGCGATTCAATTTGTTGAACTTTTTACGAATGATTTATTTTTTAAACTTGCTACTCACGCAAATTTAATGGCAAAGATTATATCTGATGAAATAAAAGAGCTTGGTTTTGAATTTTTAACTGATTCAAAGTCTAATCAAATATTTCCTATATTACCAAATAAATTAATAAATAAACTTGAGAAAGATTATAATTTTTATATTTGGCAGAAAATAAATAATGATACTTCTGCTATAAGGCTTGTTACTTCATGGGCAACAAAAGAATTAAACGTGGATAGGTTTATTGAAGATATTAAAAAATATATGGAGTAATTTTGACAAATCTTATATTTTCTTTTATAATTAACAGAAGTGAATAATCTATAGGAAGAGTAACTTTTTATAATAATTATAGAGAGTCGGTGATAGTGGAAAACTGACATTTGTTAGAAAGTGAAGACACCTATTTAAAGATATTGTTAATGAGTGGGTTTTACCAATTAAGGTGGCAACGCGGGAGAAATCTCGTCCTTATGGATAACCACTTTTTTTGTTTTTTTTAGATAGTGGGTAATGAATTTTATATGCAATTTAAAAATTGCTAGATTGGTAGGGAGAATATGGCAGATAATTTAAGAGGATTTAGAAGAACACATATGTGTGGAGTATTAAGAGAAACAGATATTGATGAAGAAGTAATTTTAATGGGATGGGTACAAAAAAACAGAAAACTTGGTGGTCTTAAATTTGTTGATTTAAGGGATAGAACAGGGTTATGTCAAATTGTTTTTGACGAAGAGGTATCAGTTGAAGCTTTTGAGAAAGCAACAAATCTTAGAGGAGAATTTGTAATAGCTGTTAAAGGTATTGTAAAGAAAAGATTTTCTGTGAATAATGATATGCCAACTGGACAAATTGAAGTATTTGCCAATGAATTAAGAGTTTTGGCTGAATCGGATGTACCACCAATTCATATTAATGATGATGATAATGCTAAAGAAAGTCTTCGTTTAAAATATAGATATCTTGATTTACGTAAACCTAAAATGTTAAAGAAACTTATGACAAGAAATAAAATAGTTAAAGTTACAAGAGATTATATGGATGAAAATGGATTCATTGATGTTGAAACTCCAGTTTTAACAAAGCCAACACCAGAAGGTGCTAGAGATTATTTAGTACCAAGTAGAGTGAATAATGGAAAATTCTATGCACTTCCTCAATCTCCGCAGCTATTTAAGCAATTATTAATGGTATCAGGGCTTGATAGATATTATCAAGTTGTTAAATGTTTTAGAGATGAAGATTTAAGAAAAGATAGACAACCTGAATTTACTCAAATAGATATTGAAATGTCATTTGTTGATCAAGAAGATGTAATTTCAATTAATGAAGGATTACTTAAAAGAATATTTAAAGAAGTAAAGGGTATTGATATTGAAATTCCATTGAAAAGATATACTTATGATGAAGCTATGAAAAGATTTGGTTCAGACAAACCGGATACTAGATTTGGTTTTGAATTAGTTGAATTATCTAATGTAGTAAAAGGTTCTGATTTTGTAGTATTTGAAAGAGCGCTTAATAATGGTGGAACTGTTCAAGCAATTAATTTTAATGGCTTAAAAGATACTTATAGTAAAAATAACATTAAAAAACTTGAAAAATTTGTTGCTGATTATGGTGCAAAAGGACTTGCGTGGATTAAAGTTGAGGAAGATGGAGTTAGCTCACAAATATCTAAATTTTTAAAAGAAGATGAAATGAATTCTTTAGTAAAAGCAATGAATGCTGAAGCAGGAGATTTAATTTTAATAGTTGCAGATAGTTATAAAGTTGCATATGATTCTTTAGGTGCATTAAGATGTGAAATTGCAAAACAACAAGATATGATAAAAGATGATAAATATGATTTGTTATGGGTTACTGATTTTCCAGTATTTGAATTTAGTGAAGAAGATAACAGATATGTTGCAAAACATCACCCATTTACAGCTCCTAAAGAAGAAGATATTAAATATTTAGAGACTGAGCCAGAAAAAGCACATGCAAATGCATATGACATTGTTTTAAATGGATTTGAAATTGGTGGAGGAAGTATTAGAATAAATACTTTAGATATGCAACAAAAAATGTTTAAAGCGTTAGGCTTTACGGATGAAGAAGCAGAAGAAAAATTTGGCTTCTTGTTAGAAGCATTTAAATTTGGTGCTCCACCACATGGTGGACTTGCTTACGGGCTTGATAGATTAGCAATGATATTAACAGGATCTGATAATATTAGAGAGGTAATAGCATTTCCTAAAACTCAGAATGCTACATCATTATTAACTGATGCTCCTGCAATTGCTACTATTGAACAACTTAAAGAATTAGGAATAGAATTAATAGAGGAAGATAATGAATAGAGTTGGAAAAGTAATTAAAGAAAATGGTAATTTTGTAGTTGTTGAAATGCATTCCACTTCTGCCTGCAGTGGTTGTAATCATTGCGGAAATGGTGACGGCAGTCCAGATAAAAGTATTAGAGCATATAACAATATTGCAGCAAAAAAAGGTGATGTTGTAGAAATTAATATGGAAAATCAAAATGTATTATTAGCTGCTACTATTGCATATGGTATTCCGTTTATAACATTTTTATCTGGTGTATTATTAGCTGATAAATTATTTAATAGCGAATTAGTTTCTGCTTTATCAGGATTTATTTTTATGGCTATATCATATTTAATGATAAATAAAAATGAAGAAAAGTTTTATTCTTCAAAAAAATATGTACCAGAAGTTGTAAAAATACATCAAAAATATCAAGATATTTGTTTTAATATAAAATAAATAGTATAATAAAGAGAGCATCTATATGTTCTCTTTATTTGTTGTAAAATAACTTTAAAATATAAAAGAGGTTGAAATGTTTAAAAAAAATCTTGATGGTAAAATTATGAGTATTTATGCATTTTTAATGCTGGTTTTTTATTTGTTTTTAGATAAAACTACTGCATTGATTAATATAGAAAATATTTACTTTTATATTTTGATATTTTTATTTATATCAACTATTTTTTTAATGTTTATTTTTTATAAAAAAATTATATATAGTGAAAATAAATTAACAACGAAAGAAAATGAAATTCTTAATAATAAAAATAGAATAATCAGAAATAATAAAAAAATATTAAAAGATATAGAGTTAATAAAAAAGGAAAATAATTCTTTGAATTTAGAAAAAGAATATTTTACTAATGTTTTTGATAGTATTAATGATTTAATATTAATTACAGATATAGATAATAAAATAATTTATTCAAATTCAGTTTTTAAAAAATTATCTGAGAATTATAGTGATGATTTAAAAAAATCGAATTTTAGATTTGATTATGAGAAACATATAGAAAATAATAATAGAATATTTAGTGGCAATTTAGAAGAAATAGAATTATTTATAAATAATTTTTTCTATAAGAAAAAACTAATACAACTTCAGAACAATAACTATTTATTAACTGTTGGTGAAGATAGAACAAAATTATATAATACAAGTGCAAACTTAGCGAAAACAATTGATAATTTAAATTATGCAAATAAAGAGGTTAATATTATTAATGAGAAAATTAACTCTCTTATGAATTTTATTATTGAAATTGAAGATTTTAGTAATATAAATGTAGAAGATTTATTAATAAAAATTTTTAATTATATTTATAAAACATTTGATAAGATAGATTATGGAAGTACATATATTTTTGATAATGACGAAGTGAAATATTTAGATGCAAAAGGGCATAACATTAATAAGTTGAAGAAGATTGTGATTAATAAAAATGATTTTTTCATATCGTCATCTATTGATCCTGCCATTATTAAAAATATTGTTGATACTGCTGCAGAATATTTTTTTGATGAGATTTCAGAGGCAACAATTCCTATAAAAGAATCATTAAAATTTACGATTCTAAATGGTAATGAGATTTATGGAGCTATTACATTAGATATTAAAAAGGGTTCTGATTTAAGTTTTAATTCGGATGATATGCAACTTGTAAATCTTTTTTCAAAATTAATAAGTATAATAGTAACTTTTTTTCTAAATATTGAAAAAAGCAAGAAATTAACTACCGATATTTTATTTTCTTTTGTTAATATAATGAAAATTCATAGCTTGGAACTTTATAAACATTCTATTAATGTTGGAAGAGTTTCAAAAGAATTTGCACTTTTTTGTGAACTTAACAGTTTTGAAGTAATGGAAGCTTATTGGTCTGGACTTATGCATGATATGGGCTTTTTATTATTAAAGAAAGATGTTTTAGTAAAAGAAACATTATTCGAAAAAGTAGATAGGAAACATGTTGAGATTGCTTATAATATTATGAAAGATGTTAAAGGTTTAGAAAATGTTGCAAATAATATTCATCAGCATCATGAACGATATGATGGTACTGGATTCCCTTTAGGGTTAAGTACTGACGAAATATCATTTGTTGCTCAAATTTTGAGTATAGCAAATTATTATGATGATTTGATTAATATTGAAAAAATTTCTTTTGACGAGTTTTTTATTGAAATTGAAAATGAAAGAAATAAATCATTTGATTCAAAATTAATTGATAAATTTATTGAGTGGGTGAGAAAATATGAAATTAGTCTATAAGAATAATAAGTTAACTATATTTTCTATTTTTCTCGTATTAATTATTTTTATTGATTATTTATTTAGATATAATATTTATAAAAAAACTTCTTATGTTTTAGTAATAATTGTATTAATAACGATTGTTATAATTTATAAAAGAATAAAAAAATATGATTTAGAATATCAAAAAAAAGAAAATAATGAGAAAGAATATTTAGAATTTGAGAAAAACTACAATTTAAATATTGAAAAATTAGAAGAACTCGAAATTCAGAACATTGAAAATTTAACAGATATAGTTAAACTTGATGAAATATTTAGTATAATTTTAAATAATTCAAATAATATGATATTTATTAAAAATCAAGATCTAGAATTCGAAGTCGTAAATAATAAATTTTTGAATTATTTTGATTTTGAAAAAGAAACAGTTATTGGCAAAACTAGCAAAATTTTTAGAAGAAATTTTTATTCTAAGCAACAATTAAAAAATGAAAACAAAGAAAATATGGATTTATTACTTAGAAATATTGATTCTGTTGAAGAAAAAAAATGTTTTGAAAATTATTTAAAGATTAAATATTGTTTTTTTATTAAAAAGAATATTTTTATTTATAATAATGAAAAATACATTTTAGGAATTATGAAAGATATTACTGAGGAAGAAAAGAAAGAAAACAAATATATTGATATTATTTATAATTTAAGAAAACAAATTATTAAAAAAGAAAAATTACTTTTATATTTTGATGAATTTTCTGATTTACTAGATAATCTTATTTTTAATACTAATAATGGATTAGAAAATTTGATTATTAAATTGTTTGATTTATCATCTATACTTATGGAAGAAGCTGACTATAGTTCTGTTTATATTTTTAGTGAAAATAAAGTTAAATATTTAAAAGCTAACGGTTATGATATAAATGTTTTAAATGAAGCTAAGATACCAAAAGAAGAATTTTATAATGATTTAATAAAAGAATCTCATATTGAAATTAATGATAAAATTTCAAATATTTTTTTTCCTGAAAAAGGATTTAAATCAAATGATATTGCTGAGTCAATAAGAATACCTTTAATTATTGATAATGATTTTTATGGAAGTATGTCGTTTGATATTGATAATAAAAGTAAAAGAAATTATAGTGAGGGCTCATTGAGTATAATGAATTCAATAACGAAATTAATTAAGATTGTACTTTCATTAGCTTCAAAGGAATTTAATGAAGAAACCTACGAAAAAAGTATGATAAAAGTATTATTAAATACTTTAGAAATTCATGATGAATATACAACTGATCATTCAGATAATGTTGCTATTTATGCAAGAGAACTTGGAATTAAACTTAATTTATCTAAAAAAGACATTGAAAGACTTTATTGGGCAGGAATTGTACATGATATTGGGAAAATTGAAATACCGTCTGAAATATTAAATAAAAAAGAAAGATTAACTGTGGGTGAATATGAATTGATAAAAACTCATCCAGTAATTGGATATGAAGCTTTATCTAGTTTAGAGTCTCTTAAGGATATTTCAATATATGTTAAACATCATCATGAAAGAATTGATGGTGATGGTTATCCTGATGCTTTAAAAGGTGATGAAATACCATATATTTCTAAGATACTTACTGTAGTAGATTCGTGGGATGCGATGACTTCAAATAGGTCTTATAGAAAACCATTAACTGTAGAAGAAGCTGTTTATCAATTAAAGAAAAATATTGGAACTCAATTTGATAAACAGATTGTAAATACTTTTCTTAATCTTTTATATGATAAAAAGATAATTGGTGAGAAATTATATAATGAGAAGGTGAATTGATGAAAGTAATCAGTGAGCAAATGGTAAAAATTTTAAAGTATATTGGTGAAGGCATTCATATTGTCAATAAAGATGGTATTACTGTGTATTATAATGATGCAATGCAAACAATCGAAGGAATAAAAAAAGAGAAAGTAATTGGCAGGCATATTTTGGAAGTATATCCAAATTGGAAAAAAGAGAATTCTACTTTGTTAATGGTACTTAAAAATCAGAAAGAAATTTTAAAAAAAAAACAGAGTTATATTAATTTAAAAGGTGAAAAAATTAATACAATAAATACAACGGTTCCTTTATTCCATGGTAATGAATTGATAGGTGCAGTTGAAATTTCATCAAATTATACTGAAGTATCAAATATGTCGAATCAAATAATTGATTTACAACAGAAATTAATAAAGAATAATGATGTTAAAATAGTAAAAAGTAGATATTATACTTTTGATGATATTATTGGGGAAAATAAAGATTTTTTAAAAGCATTGAAACATGCGAAGAAATCTGCTGAAATGGGTTCAAGTGTTTTAATATACGGTGAAACTGGAACGGGTAAAGAATTATTTGCACAAAGTATTCATAGTGCAAGTAAAAGAAAAGAAATGCCATTTATTGCTCAAAACTGTGCCGCAATACCTGACTCCTTGCTTGAAGGTATTTTGTTTGGTGCGGTTAAAGGATCTTTTACAGGTGCTGAGAATAGACCTGGATTATTTGAACAAGCGAGTGGAGGAACTTTGTTTTTAGATGAAATAAATTCAATGAGTGGAGAATTACAAGCTAAACTTTTAAGAGTGCTTCAAGAAAATTATATTAGAAGAGTTGGTGGACAAAAAGATATAAAAGTAGATGTTAGGATAATTGCTGCTACAAATACGGATCCTAAAATATTGTTAAAGTCAAATAGTTTTAGAAAAGATCTATATTACAGAATAAATGTAATTGGAGTGAGACTTCCTACATTAAATCAAAGAAAAGATGATATAGCGGAATTATCAGAGAATTTTATAAATGAATTCAATAAAAAATTTAATAAAGATGTGTGGATGCTTAGTGAGAATGTGGTTGATATATTTATGAAATATAATTGGGAAGGGAATATAAGAGAATTAAGAAATATTATTGAATCTTCTATGAATTACGTAGAAGATGAACATGTAATAAAAAAAGAGCATTTGCCTTCATACTTTATTGATAAAATAAGTGAAAACATTGTACATAGTCATAATTGTGATTTTAAAGATTATGATAGGCTTCCAGGCTATATAGAGGATATTGAAAAGAAAATTATGTTAACAACTTACGAGTCGAGTAATTCAAATATTACTTTGACGGCAAAGAAACTTGGAATTTCAAGACAAAACTTGCAATATAAATTAAAAAAATTTGATATATGTAGATAGAATTTAATAAATGAATCGTTATAATATAACGGTTCATTTTTAATGCAAAAAATTTTGCGTTAAAATATATTTTTATTTATAATATTAATATACTATTTATGCATGATTATATGTATAAATTCTAATAATTCATTAAATATTGTGAATAATATACAATTCAAGATTTGTAACGCAAAATAATTTGCACCGTAAGTGCAAATTATTTTGCGGGAAAACGTTATTTTAGGTAAAAAAGGGCATATTCTTGGCTAAAATATTAAAATTCATTTAAATTTTATTGGCACACTATATGCATTATAGTTTATTAGTGAGATTTAGTTTGTTATTATTTATGGAGGTGTATTAAAAGATGGAACAGAATGTTAGAGTAGCGATTTGGGGATTTGGTGCAATGGGTAGTGGAATGGCTAAAATGTTAGCGACTAAAAAAGGTGTTGAAATAGTTGCGGTTTGCGATATGCACCCAGATCGTATAGAAAAAGATATTTATGATGTTTTAGGAATTGAAAGAGGCGATAGAAAGTCTGTAATTATTAATCCTAATGTTGAAGAAATTATTAAAGAAGGCGCAGCTGATATTTGTTTAGTTGCAACTGATTCTTATACTGCAAAAGCATTTCCAAAATTAAAGTATGTAATGGAGCAAAAAATAAATGTAATATCTACAGCAGAAGAAATGTCATATCCAAAAGCTCAAGAACCTGAACTTACTGTTGAACTTGATAAAATTGCAAAGGCTAATGGTGTTTCAGTATTAGGTACTGGAATTAATCCAGGGTTAATAATGGATTTATTAGTTACTGTATTAACAGGTTGTATGACTGATGTAACACATGTAGAAGCTAAAAGAGTTAATTCGTTATCTCCATTTGGACATGCTGTTATGGAAGAGCAAGGTGTAGGAATCACTTTAGATGAATTTAATGCTGGAGTTGAAGATGGTACATTAGCTGGTCATGTAGGGTTTGCTGAATCAATTAATATGATTGGCGATGCTATTGGATGGCCTATTGAAAAATTTGAACAACAAATGAAACCAATTGTAACAACTGTAGATAGAAAATCACCATACGGATTTGCTGCTGCTGGAAATGTTGCTGGCGTAAATATGACTGGTCAAGGCTATGTTGATGGTGAAGTTAAAATAGATATGATTCATCCACAACAAATTGAACCAGAAATGGAAGGAACTCATACTGGAGATTATATAGTATTAAAAGGTAGTCCTGAAGTAAATATGTCAATTAAACCTGAAGTAGATGGAGGACTTGGAACTATTGCAATGTGCGTAAATATGATTCCTCAAGTTATTAATGCAAGTGCAGGATTAAAAACAATGTTAGATTTACCAGTTCCAAGAGCAATAATGGGTGATATGAGAGATAGAATTAATAAGTAGGAGATGATTTAATGAAAGCAATTAAAGGACAATGGGTTAAAATTCATTCTATTGTTTTGACTTCTAATGAAAGAGCTCCTCAAGTTCCAGATGATACTAAGAAGGTTCCTTTAGAATTATGGGTTAAAGGTTATATATTATCTGATGCAGAAATAGGTGATTTTGTAGAAGTAAAAACTATGACTGGAAGAGTTGTTGAAGGTAATTTAATTGAAATTAATCCTTCTTATAAACATTCATTTGGTGATAATATACCTGAATTATTAGAAATTGGACCTAGAATTAGAAAAATTTTATTTGAGGACGGTGAAGAATAATGAAAGGCAATAGTTATGAAGCTGTAATGAGTAGAAAAAATGATATTATGAAAAAAGCTGTTGGAATTGATTATTCTCAATTTGAAAGTGGTTCAATAGCTTTTGATTATGAAGATATGATGAAAAAAGTTGGATATACATTAGAAGAAATGATTAATATCCAAAAAAGCAGTGGGGTTGGTGAAACAAAAATATATGAAATGAAAAATTTAACAAAATTAGCCAGAAAATTTTCTGATGAAGGTAAAGGTGCTAGAATATTTGTTAAAGATGAGGCTGCAAATCCATCTGGAAGCTTTAAAGCAAGAAGAGCTGCAAATGCAGTGTATCATGCTAAAAAACATGGATTTAAAGGTGTTATTGCAGCAACTAGTGGTAATTATGGAGCTGCTGTTGCTTCTCAAGCTGCTATGTATGGTTTAAAATGTATAATTGTTCAAGAGTGTTATGATTCTGAACATAAAGGACAACCTGAAATTATTGAAAAAGCAAGAAAGTGTGAAGCTTATGGAGCTGAAGTAATTCAATTATCAGTAGGGCCTGAACTTTTTTATTCTTTTTTAGAATTATTAGAAGATACAGGGTATTTTAATGCATCATTATATACTCCGTTTGGTATTGCAGGAGTTGAAACTTTAGGTTATGAAATTGCAATGCAAATGCGTGAAATGGTTGGAAAAGACCCGGATGCAGTTATTTGTACAAATGCAGGTGGCGGAAATTTGACTGGTACTGCAAGAGGGCTTCAAAAAGCAGGAGCTGAAAATACAAAAGTAATTGGAGCAAGTGTTGATTTAAAAGGGCTTCATATGGCTAGCGATAAACAATTTAATAAAAAATCATTTACAACTGGACATACTGGATTTGGTATTCCATTTGCAACAACACCAGATAGATCTGATGTCCCTAGATCAGCTGCTAGAGCTTTAAGATATATGGATAGATATGTTACAGTTTCTCAAGGCGAAGTTTTTTATATTTGTGAGGCTATGGCTCAAGTTGAGGGCTTTGAAAGAGGACCTGCTGGATCTGTTTCATTAGCTGCTGCATTTAGTATAGCTCAAGAAATGAATGAAGATGAAATTATTGTTGTTCAAGAAACAGAATATACAGGAGCTGGAAAACATATTCAACCTCAATTATCATTTGCAAGAAATAATGGTATTGATATTAGATTTGGAAATCCTGAAGAGCAAATTCCAGGTGTGAATATAATTTTACCTGAAAGTCCAGGTATGATAAAAGCTAAAGATCTTGATATGATAAAAATAAAAAAATCATATTTATCGAAAACTTTAGAAAATATAAATAATGTAAACGAAAAAGATGTTAAGTATTTAGTAGATGAAATTAATGAATCAAGGAAATTTATACTTGATTATTTAAAAGTAAATAATATTAAAATAGTGGAGGGATAACTTTGAAAAAATTATTAGAAAGAGATGATGATTTTCTTTTAAGAAGAAATCATATTAAAGATTTATCAGATGAAGAATTAAAAAGTAAATTTTGGAAATTATCGGGAGAAATTGTAGATCCAATGATTGAATTAAGTAAAACTCATACTACGCCATCAATTGAAAGATCAGTTTTAATAAGAATGGGTTTTTCATCTCTTGAAGCTCAGCCTTTAGTTGAATTGGCAATTGATAGAGGATTAATAGGAAAAGGTGTTGGGCATGTAGTTTATGTAGTTTCTAAGGAAAAAGACATGTCTATTAGAGATGCTGGATTAGAATTGCTTGAAGAAAAGCATTGGGATTTTGTTATAGATTATTTTAACAAAAGAGGTGAAAAATAATGAATTTAAAACCGAATGAAAAATTAGATGTTAGAGAAATATTAGAAAATCTTGAAAATTATGCTCCAAAAAGAAGAGGTTGGGTTTGGAGAAAAAAAGTTGGACAGCAACAAATTGGACCATTTGAATATAATAATTGCTCAACAAGTTTAAAAAATAGTGTAGGAATACCATCAAGTGATTATTTTGATGGTTTAGATCCACAGCCAGAAGAAGTTATTACTACTGAGATAGCATCAGGAAGATTTGAAGATGATATCAGAAGAATGAGAATGAGTGCTTGGCATGGTGCTGATCATATAATGGTAATTAGAACTGCTGGACAGTCTCATATGGATCAATTAATTGAAGGAACTCCTCAAGGAATTGGTGGGATACCTATTTCAAGAAAACAAGTTAGAGCTCATAGAAAAGCATTAGATATTATTGAGGATGAAGTAGGAAGATTAATTAATTATCATTCTTATGTTTCTGGTGAAGCTGGACCTGATATTGCTGTTATGTTCGCTGAAGAAGGCGTTAATGGTGCTCATCAAGATCCACAATATAATGTGTTATATAGAAATATAAATATGGTTAGATCATTTGTTGATGCAGCAGAAGCTAAGAAAGTTATGGCTTGGGCTGATATGGCACAAATTGATGGAGCTCATAATGCTAATGCAACAGCAAGAGAGGCTTGGAAAGTAATGCCTGAATTAATGGTTCAGCATGCTATAAATTCAATATTTTCTGCTAAAGTTGGTATGAAAAAAGAAAATATATGTTTATCAACTGTACCGCCAACAGCTGCTCCTGCACCAGCTTTAAAATTTGATTTACCTTATGCTGTTGCTTTAAGAGAGTATTTTACTGAATATAAAATGAGAGCGCAACAAAATACTAAATATATCACATCATCTTCTAGAGAAGCGACTGTTACACATGTACTTAATATGTTGGTTTCTAGATTGACATCTGCTGATATTCAATCTACTATTACACCAGATGAAGGTAGAAATGTTCCTTGGCATATTTACAATATTGAGGCATGTGATAATGCTAAACAAACTTTAGTTAGTTTAGATTCATTAATGGACATGGTTGAATTAAAGAAAGATGGATATTTAGTTGAAGAAAAAAGAGAAATTCAAGAAAGAGCCGTATTATATTTAGAAGAAATTCTTGAAGTTGGTGGGTATTTCGAAGCTGTACAAAAAGGTTTCTTTGTAGATTCTGGAAAATATCCTGAAAGAAATGGAGATGGAATTGCTAGAGATATTCATGGTGGTTTAGCTGCAGGTACTGTTTATGAAAGAGATGAAGATTATTTAGCTCCTGTTACTGCTCACTTTGGTAATAATAATGTAGCTCAATATGATGAAAAATTTATAGATAATCCTTCTGGATTAATTGGTGGTTGTTCATTTGAAAATAGAGATTTAATTCAATTTATTGATGAATTAGATGATGAAGATAATGTTTATACAAGAATGGATAAAACTGAGAAATATAGAAAATCTGATATTATTAAGCCGGAAGTTCAATGGTTAGGTGATGGAGTTGTACAAGTTGATTTATTCTTGCCAACTGATAAAAGACATGCAAAATATGCGGCATTAGAATTTGCTAAACATATGAATTTAAAGGATCCAGAAGTTATTCATGTTGAAGTACTTCATCCTTCAGAAGGTACTCGTGTACAGTTTAAAGGTGTTTTAGATTTTGAAGTTGATTTATCTAAACTTGAGATACCACCAGAGCCTGTATTATTAGATTATGATGAGATAAGAGAATATGTAAAAAATAGACCTATTAAAGTTGTTGCTGGAACTATGGGAGAAGATGAACATTCAGTAGGACTTAGGGAAGTTTTAGACATTAAACATGGCGGTATAGAAAGATATGGTATTGATGTTGTTTATTTAGGTACTTCTGTTAAAGTAGAAAAAATTATTGATGCTGCTATTGAAGAAAATGCAGATGTAATTTTAGGATCGACAATAATATCGCATGATGATGTTCATTATAAATTAATGAAGAGAATGCATGAAGTAGCTATTGAAAAGGGTATTAGAGATAAAGTGATTATTTGTGCTGGTGGAACACAAGTTACTCCAGAAATTGCTGTTAAGCAAGGTATTGATGCTGGGTTTGGAAGAGAATCTCATGGTGTTGATGTTGCAACATTTATTGTTGAAGAATTGAGAAGAAGAGAAAAATAAGAAGGTGAATATGAAGTTTGATTGTTTAGTTGCAGAAATTGGAAGTACTACTACTGTTGTTAATGCATTTAATGACATTCATACTGAAAATCCGAAATTTATATCTCAAGGACAGGCACCAACCTCTGTTACTGAAGGCGATGTGAACATAGGTTTAAATAATGCTATTAATAATATGAAAGAAAAACTTAATGTTGACATTATTGAATATGATAAGTTATTAGCAACAAGTTCTGCTGCAGGTGGGCTTAAAATGACTGTTCATGGTCTTGTTTACGATATGACTGTTAAAGCAGCTAAAGAGGCAGCTTTAGGAGCAGGAGCAAATTTGCATATGGTAACTTCAGGAAGACTTAGAAGAACTGATATTAAAAAAATTTATGAAATAGAACCAAACATTATTTTAATAGCAGGGGGAGTTAATTATGGAGAGCGTGATACTGCGCTCTATAATGCTGAAGTTATTGCAAATTTAGATATAAATGTTCCTGTAATATACGCTGGAAATATTGAAAACCAGGAAGAAATTAAATTAATATTTGAAGAAGCAAATAAAGATGATTATCTTTATGTTGTTGAAAATGTTTATCCTGTTATTGATACGATAAATGTTGAACCTGCTAGAAAAGTAATTCAAGATGTTTTTGAAGAACATATTATTCATGCACCAGGAATGGAAAAAATAAAAGAAATGGTTAATGGCAATATTATTCCTACACCTGGAGCTGTAATGGAAGCATCAAAACTTTTAAAAGATGATATTGGTGATATTGTTACCGTTGATGTAGGTGGTGCAACAACTGATATTCATTCTGTTACAGAAGGTAGTGAGGAAGTAAATAATATTCTTTTATCACCTGAACCGGTAGCAAAACGTACTGTTGAAGGAGATCTTGGAGTTTTCGTTAATATGAAAAATATTGTTAATCTTATTGGTGAAAAGAAAATTATGGATTTATTTGATATTTCTAAAGAAGAATTTGATAATATTATTGATAATTTTAAACCAATACCTGTTACTGTTTTTGAAAAAAAATTTGTTGAAAGGTTAGTTTTAGAAGCAACAATTATTTCTTCTCATAGGCATGCGGGCGGTTTTAGAGATTTATTTGCTAATGGTGGAAAGAAAACATTAGCTGAAGGTAAAGATTTAACAAGTGTTAAATATATACTTGGAACTGGAGGAGCATTAACTCGACTTCCTAATAGAGTTGAAATATTAAATGAGATTGCAAAATCAAATAAAGGTGATAAACTTTTACCAAATAAAGAAGCAAAAATATTAATAGATAATGACTATATTATGGCTTCTTTAGGAGTTTTATCAAAAGAATATAAAAAAGCAGCATTAGTATTATTAAAGAAAAGTTTAAAAATAAATTAAGTTGGGTATATCCCAACTTTTTTTAAAGGAGGAATAATAAAATGTATCCAAGATTAAATATAGATTTAGATAAATTTTATAAAAATACATCTTTCTTTGTTGGTATGTCAAAAGACAATAATGTTGATTTAATGTCAGTAACAAAATGTTTTTGCGGTGATATTATTTTGGCAGAACAACAGGTTGAAGCTGGAGTAAAATATTTAGCTGATTCAAGAATACAAAATTTAATTAAAATGAAAGATATTGGTGCACCAAAGGTGTTGATAAGAATACCAATGCAATCTGAGGTAAGTAGTATTATTAAATACGCAGATATTTCATTTAATAGTGAATTGGAAACAATAAAAAAATTAAATGAAGAAGCAAAAAAACAAGAAAAAATACATAAAATTCTTGTAATGATTGATTTAGGTGATTTAAGAGAAGGAATATTACCTGAGAATGTTGATGAAACTGTGAAAGAAATAATTAAATTGAGTAATATTAAAATTATTGGTTTTGGTGTTAATTTAACTTGCTATGGTGGGATTATTCCAAGTGAAGATAATCTGGGAAAGCTTGTAGAAATTAGTGAGGAATTAGAAAGTAAATATAATTTAAATTTAGAAATTATTTCAGGTGGAAATTCAAGTTCAATTTATTTATTTGATTCTAAAAAAATGCCAAATAAAATAAATAATTTGCGTTTAGGTGAAGCAATTTTACTTGGAAGAGAAACAGCTTATGGAAACAATATTGAAGGAACATCTGATGATGTATTTGTTTTAGAAGCAGAGATTGTAGAACTTAAAACTAAAGGATCAGTGCCAATTGGTGAAATTGGAATGGATGCATTTGGCAATAAACCTAGTTTTAAAGAGCAAGGTTTCATTTTAAGAGCAATTCTTGCAGTTGGACAACAAGATGTCAATTATGATGGATTAGTACCAATAGACAGTAAAATTGAAATTTTAGGAGCTAGTTCAGATCATTTACTTCTTAATTTAGAAAATACAAATAAAGATTATAAAGTAGGAGATACTATTAAATTTAAAGTAGATTATGGTGCACTTTTAAAACTTTATACTTCAGAGTATATTGAAAAAAACTATATTTAAATATTTAAGAGGCCCAATTATTTTAATTGGGCTTTTAATATATGGACTCATTAACATTTTTTTGTTAAAATGATTATAGTGCATAAAAAGGGGGAAATATGGCGTATTTATCAATAATCAAAGTTATGGGTGTAATAGTTTTGTTAGTAATGGTATATAAAGGTGCAAATTATTGGTTTTCATATAGTTTTTTTAAGAAATTAAATAAATATATTGAAAAAGATTTAAGTGAGGATAATGTTAAATATATTATTAATGAACTTAATAAGTATAAATTAGGAAGAAATTCCTATAATTGGGATGTACTTGCCAAAACAGTAGTAACAGTAAATAAAACGGATATTAGTGAGGATGTCTTAAAGGTGTTTAATGAATTATGTAGAGAAAAAGGAATTTTGGTTGAAAAAGTTATAAAAGAATATATAGATTATGCAGGTGAGTAAAATTGGATATTTTTAGTATGATAAATGAAGAAAATAAAAAAAAAAATGAACCGTTAGCTGAAAGAATGAAACCTAAAAAAATTGATGATTTTGTTGGACAACGCGATATTTTAAGTGAAGGGAAATTGCTTTATCGGTTGATAAAAGCAGATAAAATAAATTCTATTATTTTTCATGGACCGCCAGGAACGGGAAAAACTTCATTAGCAAGAATTATTGCAAATACTACAAAATCCGATTTTCAAATTCTTAATGCTGTTACATCAGGAGTAAAAGATTTAAGAGAAGTTTTTAAAATTGCAGAAAATCATTTAGTGATGAATGACAAAAAAACTATTTTGTTTATTGATGAAATTCATAGATTTAATAAAAGTCAGCAGGATGCTCTTTTGCCATATGTTGAAAATGGAACAGTAACTCTAATTGGAGCTACAACTGAAAATCCATATTATGAAGTGAATAATGCGCTTATTTCTAGGTCTATGATATTTAAACTTGAAGCTCTTAAAAAAAATGAAATTGCAGAAATTATTAAAAATTCCCTTCAAAAAGATGAATATATAAAAAACTCAAATGTTAGAATCAATGACGATGTAATTAATTATTTATCTGATATCTCAAATGGTGATGCAAGAAGAGCATTAAATACTCTTGAAATTGCGATTTTATCAAACGAATCATATAAAGATGTTGTAAATATAGAAATTGAAGATATTAATAATTGTGTGCAAAATAGAAATATTAAATTTGATAAAAATGGCGATGAACATTATGACACTATTTCAGCTTTTATAAAAAGTATGAGAGGTAGTGATCCTGATGCAACTCTTCATTATCTTGCAAGAATGATATATGCAGGAGAAGATCCTAAATTTATTGCTAGAAGAATTTTAATTCAAGCGTCAGAAGATGTAGGAAATGCTGATCCAATGGCTCTTATAATTGCCAACAGTGCTTTTGATGCTGTTACTAAAATAGGTATGCCAGAGGCTAGAATAATACTCTCTCAAGCTGCTGTATATGTAGCGACAGCACCTAAATCAAATTCTACCTATATGGGAATAAAAAAAGCTTTAGATGATGTTGAAAATGGTAATTTAGATACTATACCATATCATTTAAAAGATGGAACTGCTTCATCAATTGAAAGAAAAAACAATAGTAAATTTAAAGATGAAAAAATATATAAGTATCCACATGGATATGAAAATAATTATGTTTCTCAACAATATTTACCGAGTAATCTTATAGGTAAAACATATTATGAAAGTTCAAATAATGGACATGAAAAAAAATCAAGTGAATATATGAAAAAAATAAAAGATATAGCTAATAATTAATCGCTATATCTTTTCCATTTTCCAATATTATTTTTTTTTGCTTTTTTTTCAATTTCCCTGAATTTGTTTGAATATTTAGTATTAGGTCCGATAGTCATTACTTCAGCATATCCTTTTTCAAGTAAAATTTCATTTACCATTTCACCATCTGGTTTAAGATATACATATCTTAAAAGTCTATTATATTTATCTTTATCGTCAACATCGTTTTCTAAATAAACTATTGTTCCTATAGGTAGCAAATCTTTTAAAAATTTTGAGGCTTCAGGCCCAAAATATTCATTTTTTTTAATATATTTTCCTTTTACTTCTGGAGTATTAATTCCAATTAATCGTACAACATAATTTTTATTTTCAATATTCACGTAAATTGTATCTCCATCAAAAACTTTTTTAATTGTTGAAATAGTATAATCACTAGATTGAAAGGGATTAAAAATAACTATTAGAAAATATAATATAACTATCAATAGAATTATTATTTTTTTCATTAGATAACCCCAGATACTAAAAGTGCGCTATATATTAGAAGTGATGCCATAATTATATTAAATGATTTTTCATATTTTTCAATTAATTTATTAAAAAAGCTTCCAAAGAAAGCCCAACAATTTAAAGAAATAAAACCTATAAATGCAAGTAAAAACGAAAAAAATATAAGTACTAATTTTGATTCGAAATTAGGAATAATAAAAGTACCCATTATAGTAATACAGTAGAGAATTAATTTAATATTTACGAGTTGAAGTGTTAATCCTGCTTTAAAAGTGTTTGTTTTGATAAGTTCTTTTTTATCATTATTAGTTGGTTTTACAATAATATATGCAAGATATATCATATAAATTCCACCAATAATTTTCATAAAAGGTTCAATTTTAGGGATGTATTTATATAAAAAAAGATTAGAATAACTACTTATTAAAAGTAATATAAAAAACCCTGTAAAAACCCCAAACATAAAATTAAAAGTTTTTTTATATCCATATTTAGTAGCATTTACCATAGACATAATATTATTTGGTCCGGGAGTAAAAGTCACTATAAATACGTATGAAATAAATGGAATGAAATTTTGCATATATAATCCTTTCTGATACCACACATTATATTTGTTTATTTTATCAGACAAATAGTGAATATTCAAATTAATCTTAAATAATTCTTTTAGCTTGCTTTTTTTGTGAAATATTAATAAAATTATATACAGAGGTGTGAAATGAAAATAGTGATTAATCATGAAAAATGCACATTATGTGGAAAATGCATAGAAGCATGTCCAATGAATTTAATAAAAAAAGTAGGCAATAAAATGAAAGTTCAGAATAGTAGATGTATTAAATGTAGGATGTGTATTACTGTTTGTAAAAATAATGCAATAAGATTAAATTGATATGGAAATTTGAATTGTTTAAAAAACAAAAAAATGGTATAAATAAGGGTGTTATAGATAATGGAGATGAAATTATTAAGAGATATTTAATAGGAGTGTTAATTTTTGGATTCGGTTTTGTTTTTTTAGGATGTTCTAATATTGATGAAAATAAAATAGTTGACAATAAAGTGGAAATTGAGAAAGAAATATATATTATTGATTCTGAAAATGTGAATATTGAGGATAAAATTAAAAAAGAAAAAGATGAGATTATTGTAACTAAAGAGAAAACTCAAGAAGAAATTGAATTATCATATGAAAATGTATATTGGTTACAGGAAAGTTTGAAAATAGCAGGATTTTATACTGTATTAGATGGATTATATGGGCCAGACACAAAGCAACAATTAATTGAATTTCAAAAAACTTTTAAATTAGGAGATAATTTAGGTATCTATGATGATAAGACTAAAAATAAACTTAAAGAGATTAGAAATTTAAAAATACCGCCTAGTTTAAACACTAATATGATATTAATAAATAAAAATTATTTTTTAGAAAGTAAGTACATTCCAAACAATTTACGAGAAGTTAATGTTCCAAAATTTAAATATATGGAACTTAAAAATGATGCTGCATTAAAAGTTGAAGAAATGTTTAACGATGCAAAAAAAGAAGGATATACTTTATATTTTAATTCTGGATATAGAAGTTATGAATATCAAGAAAAAATATTTAATATAAGAGTTAAAAATTATGGTTTCAATGAGGCTCAGAAAGTTATTGCTATTCCAGGCCAGAGTGAACATCAAACGGGTTTAGCTTTTGATGTAACATGTAAATCTATGGAATATGGATTAGGAAAAGAATTTGAAGATACTGATGAATTTAAGTGGTTAATCAATAATTGTTATAAATATGGGTTCATTTTAAGATATAAAAAAGATAAGGAAAATATTACTGGATATATATATGAACCATGGCACTATAGATATATTGGTGATGAAAAAATTGCTAAATATATTATGGAGAAAGATATGGTTTTTGAAGAATATTTAAATGAGTAGAAAGGCGAATAAATGTTTAAGAATTTATCTATTAAAAATAAATTTATATTATTAATAACTATTGGATTTGTAATACCTTATATTTTTGGTGGAATTTATTTTAAAAATTATACTGAAAATTATCTTTATAATAATAGGATTAAAGAAAGCAGACAGCTTTTACTTGAAATTTCAAAACGTGCAGATGATTCTATTATTAAAAGAATAAAAGAAGATGTTGATATGTTAGCAACGGATGATAGAGTTAATGGTATAAATGGCGATATCAATTCGTATGTTAATTATGAATCTGACAATTATAAAAGTTTAAATTCGGAATATGAAAAGAATATATCAAATTATTTTAAATCTTTTAAAGAAACACATGAGAATATAAATTTCTTGTTTTTAGGTATGGGAGATGGAGGATATATTGAGTATCCAAAATTTTCACCTAAAAACAATTATGACCCGCGCATTAGACCATGGTATAAAAATACAATTGATTTTGATGGGGTTAGAATATCTAAGCCATATTTAACGAAAGTTACAGAAGATTTAGTTTTAAGTTTTACAAAAAAAATTAAAACTTTAAAAAATGAAAATGGTGTTATTGGCGTTTCCGTAAATATTAACGATTTGACTGAAAGTATTAATGCATTAAAAATAGATGAATCTGGATATGTTGTTGTTTTAGATGACGATAATAATATTATAGTTAGTCCTAAACATAAAGAATGGATTTTAAAAACAGCAGACGAATTAATAGAGAATAAAATTGATTTTTTTGATTTTGAAAACGAAACATACGAAAAAACTTTTGATGAAACAGTTAAAGTTTTTAATATATATGTTTCACCTTTTAGTGGATGGAAATATATTTCAGTAGAAGAAAAAAATGAAATTTTAAATGAATCAAAACAAATGATGAGAATATTAGGACTTATTTACTTTTTAGTATTATTAATAAATATTATAATAATTGTTTTAGTTTCAAAAAACATTACAAAACCTATTTTAGAAATTTCATCTGAAATTGAAAATATGGCAAATTTTAAATTTGATTCATATAATAATGATAAGTTTGAAAAATATAGATCAAGTAAAAATGAAATTGCAATTATAGTAAAATCACTTGATTATATGTATGAAAATTTTTCTGAGTTAAATGATAGTATTTCTCATATGAATAAAGAAATAAATGATATTGATATTGAAAAAAAATCATATCATAAATTAACTTTATCTGAAAGAAGCCCATTTGAATATGTAGCTTTATCAATAAATAATTTAATTGGAAAAATTCAGAAATCTTTTGAACAAATCAGCAAGTCGAATATGGAAATTATTAAAAAGAATGAATTGTTACAAGTAACAGAAGAAGAGTTAATTGCTCAAATTGATGAGATAAGTAAGCAAAAGGAATATATTAATTATTTAGCTTATCATGATGCATTGACAGAACTTCCTAACAGAAGAAAATTTATAGAAAAATTAAATTATGTATTAAATAAAAATTATAAAGGCGCTGTAATATTATTGGATTTAGATAATTTTAAATCTATTAATGATAGCTTGGGACATGTATTTGGAGATAGTGTTTTACGAGAATTTTCTAAAAGATTAATTGAAATATCTAATGAAAATGTTTTTATATCAAGATTTGGTGGAGATGAATTCTTAATTTTAACTAAATGCCAAAATATAGAAGAGTTGAATGAATTTGTTTTATATATTCGATCTGCTTTAGAAAATAAGTTTATAGTTAATAATAATGAAGTTGAAATAAAATTTAGTATGGGTGTTACATTTTTTCCGAATGATAGTATAGATATTAACGAATTAATAATGAATGCTGATTTAGCTCTTTATTCTGCAAAATCTAAAGGAAAAGATAAGCATAAAGTATTTGATGAATCATTGCGTGATAAATTAAGTGAGGATATAGAAATTGAAAGCTTTCTATCTGAAGCAATTGAAAATAGAGGTTTTAAAATGCTTTATCAACCTCAGGTTAATATTTTTACCGGTGAAATAACTGCTTTTGAAGCTTTGATACGATTTAAGAAACATATGATTTCGCCAGCTAAATTTATTCCTATTGCTGAAGAAAGCGGAATGATTATTAAAATAGGTAGAATTGTTACTAAGATGGTAATAAAACAGATATCTTTTTGGAAAGAAAGTGGATATCCTATAAAACCTATATCAATAAATTTTTCAGCGAATCAACTTTATGATATGTTTTATTTTGATTTTTTAATGGAAACATTAAAAAAATATGATATTGATCCTAAATATATTGAAATTGAAATTACTGAAAATGTATTTTTAGACAATAAAGAGTTAGCACTTGAATTTATTAATAAATTAAGAAAGGAAAATATAAAAATTTCTATTGATGATTTTGGAACTGGCTATTCATCTATAAGTTATTTAACATTTTTACCTGTTGACAAAGTAAAATTTGATCGATCTTTGAGCATGGAATTTTTAAATATGCAAAATATTAAAACTTTGGATAGTTTAATAATGGTTATGCACAGTTTGAATCTTGAGGTAGTAGCAGAAGGAATTGAAGAACATGAAGATGTAAAAAAATTAAAAGTAGGAAAATGTGATATTATTCAAGGATATTATTTTAGTAAACCATTAGAAAAAGTGGACGTTGAAAAAGCATTTTATAAAAATTATCTCGATAAGATATAGATTGATGAAATCTGACTGCACACTTTTGACTTCAGTCATGAGTTAAGTCAGAAAAAAAGTTTCTTTTTTTAAAATATTATAAAATAAAACCTTTACAAAAACCAGCTCTGAACTGGTTTTTTAAGCA
>JAMOQG010000062.1 GCA_027064135.1 Peptostreptococcaceae bacterium
ATTTATGGGATTTAAAAATAAGAAATGTATTAGCATTGATTTTGGTAGTAAGTATGTCAAAATTGCCGTTGGTGAGTATAAAAACAATCATTTAAAAGTAGATAGACTTATCTCAGAAGAAATAGGTGAAGATATTTGGAGCGAAGGAAGAATAGTAGATGCTAATAGACTTAAAAATATTGTTTTTGGGATCTTAAAAACTAATAAGATTAAAACTAAAAATGTTTCTTTTACTATATCTTCTTCAAAAATTGTAAAAAGAGAGATTGAAGTTCCAAGAGTTCATTTTGATGACAGATTAAATTTAATTAAATATGAACTTGAACAGTACTTGCCTGATGATGTTGAAAATTATGTTTTTCAATATAAAATCATTGAAGATATTGAAGTCAATGAAGAATTATATAATCGCATTTTAGTAGCTGCAATCCCCAAAATAATTGTAGATGAATATTATCAATTAGCAATAGACATGAAATTAAATCCAGTTTTATTAGATATTAATAGTAATTCTGCTATAAAAGTACTTAAATATAATTATGATGCATTTACAACCAAAGATGGTAATAGTGCTGCCGTTGTAGTTGTTGATCTTGGATACTTAAATACTAATATTACTATAATAGAAGATGGAATTTATAAATTTAACAGATTTGTAGATTTAGGATTTAATGAATTAAATCAAATAATTGAATATAATGAATTAGATATTCCTGAAGATAAATATTCTGAAATACTTGAACTAGATATTCCTGAAGTAACAGAAAAAATTGCTTCAATGAGTATTGAAATAAATAGAATCATTGATTTTTATTTATCAAGAGATCAAGACAAAACAATTGATAAAATTTTGTTATATGGTGGCGGAGCATTACTTAAATATATTAGTATATATCTTATGAAAGATATCAATTATAAAGTTGAAGTTTTTAGTGTGAGTGATAAATTAGAATTAAAAGACAAAACTGATTTAGAAGATATAGTTTTGTACATAAATGCAATTGGTGCATTAATTTATTGAAAAGGAGTTAAATATGAATGAATTTAATTTTTTCGAATCTTATTCAAATAAGACAAATAATCAATTAAACTATAAATTAATTATTGTTATTATTTTAATTTCTTTAGCATTTATTAGTCTTTTCTATTATTACTATGATCTTAATCAAAAGAAGATTTCAATGATTTCAGATATCGAATATACTGAAAGTATTATTAATGAACCAGAAAGACAAAAAGATTTTAAAAAAGTTAGTGAATTAGTAGATGTAAACGCAGAAATGAAAAATATATTAGATGAAATTGAAGTAAGTGTTTTATATTTAGATAATGCATTTAAAATAAATAAAACTTTAATAACAAATGTTATTTATGAAATTCCTGTTAATACTTATATAAAATTAATAGATTTTAAAGATCCGTTAATTAACATTACTTGTATTTCTGATAGTTATGAATCAGCAGCACAATATATTTATAATCTTAAATCAAGTGGCAATGATTATAGTGATGTATTTATGCCAACTATTAATTTAGATGATGGAGATTATGAATATAATATTTCTATAGAAATGGGTGGTGATGAAGATGAAAATGTCAAGTAGAGAAAAAACATTAATAGCTGTTTTATTAGTAGCAATATTTGGATATTTATTTGTGAATTTCGTTATTACTCCATTGAAAGCAGAAATTGACGTATTAAATATAACTAAAGAAACTAAAAATCATGAACTAGTTCAGATAAATAATTTAATAAAAAAAGAAGATATTATTAAAGCTGAATATGATTCATTAAATAATAAATTAATTACATATACAGACGAATATTTTTCTAATTTAAATCAAGAAGATATTTTACTGCTATTAAATCAATTAAATGATAATGATGAATTTGATATTGATAAATTTAAATTTACTAATAGAATTGATGAAGATAAAAAAATTGAAGAATTAATTGTTAAATTTGATTATATCGGTAAATATGAAGATCTTTATAAATATATAGATTCTTTAGAAAATTATGAAAAATTTATAAGAATAAGCGATATGGATATTGAATCGGAAGGAGAAAATACCGTTTCTGGTGAAATAGAAGTTAATTTTAGCAGTATTCCATTAATCAAGAAATATGCAGATAATAAATCATATTTTGAAGAATTTGGTGATTTATTAGCAAAACAATCTGACAGTCCATATGTACCATATGATTCATTAGCTGCGAAAATTGCTGAAAGAGAGCAAGTGTCAGATGACGATTTAAGTAAAATTGATTTATATTTAAAGGATAGAACAGTTTCATCGATAATAGGTTTTGATAATGATAAAGCATTCTTTGTTGGGAACGATATCGATGTTGTAGGTGAAATTACTAAATCTGAAAACAGATTATATGGTAATGATTCATTTCAATTAAGTTATAATTTTGGAGTTAAAAAAGCAGATTTAGAAGCTAATTTAGTATTTGCTAAAAATCTTATTATTGATAGTCAAAATAAATATCTTTCTTTATGGGTTAAGCCTAATGAAATAACAGGTCACAGTATTGGAGTAATAATTGTAGATTCAAGTGGATATAGTTATGATTTACCATTAACTAATAATGTTGATTTTAATGATTGGAAAGTATTGGAAGTAGAAATTCCGATTGAAATAAATTATCCTTGTAAAATTCAAAGAATATATGTTAGAAGTACAGATTATGATCAAAAACTAAGTGGTAGTATTCTATTTGATCAATTACAAACAGCAGAAGTATTTGAAGATGAAGACATTGATTAAGGAGGAAATAATGAAGAAATTAAATAAAATTTTAGTATCGACTATCATATTATCTATCGTTTTTTTAACAATGTTTTCTTATGCAAAAGTTGATTTAGATCAAGCATATAACGATGGTGCTAGATGGGGCGCTGAAACAGGAAGAGTTTATGGATATAAAGATTTCGTTAATAATAAAGACAGTGATTGGTATGCAGCATATTTAAATGTATTTCCTACTACTGCTGATTTAATTGAGTTTTTCAATTTAGAAACTGAAGATGATGATGATGACGATTATAATAGAGAATTTATAAGAGGATATAGGAATTCGTTTTTAGATGGATATAATGCAGGGTATGCAAATATAGTTGAAGAGACAGATGATGATGAAGAGACATCGCCTAGTGCTATAGCAGGAGCATTACACGGTAAATATTTTGCTGAATTAGACGCTGCACAAGTTGCTATTAAAGATTATCATGAAGGAAAATATAATGACTGGACTCTTAGTTATCCTACTGAAGTAGCAACTAAAATTAAATATGATTTATATAAAGATTCTGATTTGTATGCAAATGCGTTTATGGAATCTTATGAAGTGAATTTTGAGTTAGCATATAAGGAAAACTATAGAGATACTAGTATTGAAATATCATCTGCACCAGAAGAAAACGGGAATTTACAAGGTACTACTATGGGTTCGTTAAAAGGTGAAGCGGATGGAATGCTTGATGTTATAAGAAATAATAGATCAAATTGGCAAAGTGCATATAATGAAATGATAAGTGGAAACGATTTATTCACAAGATATAATTTATATAGAGAAAATAAAGAATATATAAATAGTTTTGAAGGTGCATTTAAAACAGCTTATGAAGTCGCATATCAAAGAATGTATCAAGAAACTAATATTGAAATTGAAACTAAAAATGTTAATTATAGAAAAGTAGATAGTAATGAAAAAATAGTTGAATATAGTGAATATGTAGTAAATATTGATAGCGGAGCAAAATCAATTGAAAGTGTGATACCATTTTATATTGAAATTGAAGAAGGAACAATTTATTCAAATGAAACTTATTTTGCAATTGCTGAAAATCAATTACCAGTAAGTAACTTAAATGATAAATTGAAAGCATCTGGCGTATTTGATGTTAAAGTAATAAATAATGATTTAAGTGTTAAATTACAAAAACCTATAAAATTATGTTTCAACTTTTATGGATCTTCTAAAGCTGGTATATATAAATTTGTAAATAAGCAATGGATGTATTTACAGACTGAATTTGATGATGGTGTAATTTACACTGAAATTCCAGCTGTTGATTTTGATGGAGGTAAGTTTGCAATATTAATCGATAATGAATATACACCGTTGAAAGATTCTATGCTTCATTGGGCATATGATGATTTAAAAGTATATTTAAAAAGAGGATATATTAATAATGAAACAGGTTTTAATCCAGATAGTTACATGACTAGAAAAGAATTTTCGAGAATGATTAGAAGAAATACTGATGGATTAATTGATTATTCATATTCTTCACCAATAGATTTTATTGATAAAGATTTATTCTTAGATTATCAAAATGATATAAACTTCATGGTTTCAAAAGGATATATGAATGGAGTTTCATCAGATTTGTTTAATCCAAATGGATATATTACTTATAATCAAGTTGAAATAGTAATGAATAGAATAATGGATGAAGAATTTTCATGGAATGATATTTCTGAATTAATGCTTACTGAAAGATTCAATAAATCAAAAGTTAATGAATTTAAATCAAATTATATTGATAAGGCAGAAGTAATATTTATGCTTAATAAAGTATTAGGCAGTGAAGTGTTATTTAAATGAATAATATAACAAAACGGATACTTACAATTGTATCCGTTGTTGTTTTTTTAAGGAGTGTTTATGGGAGTATTTGTATTTTTATTTGGAATTATTTTTGGAAGTTTTTTTAATGTAATTATTTTTAGAATCCCTAATAAAATATCTATTTCTTTTCCGCCTTCACATTGTCAAAGTTGCAATCATGAATTAAAACCAATTGACTTAGTACCTATATTAAGTTATGTGTTTTTAAAAGGAAAATGTAGATATTGTGGCGAAAAAATATCAATTCAATATCCAATTATTGAATTAATAACAGGATTGATATTTTTATTATCATATAGTATTTTTGGATTAAATATATATTTTGTAAAATCAATATTTTTAGGATCTATTGTTCTAATAGTTTCAATGATTGATTTTAAACATTTTATTATACCTGATAGTATATCATTATTTACTTTTATAACAGGTATTATTTTCAATGTTATCATTAGAGATATATCTATAAAATCACTTATTTTTGCATTTTTATTAGGTGGTGGTCTTTTATTTATTATAGCTATGTTTGGTCCTATGGGTGGTGGAGATATTAAAATAATGGCTGGTTTTTCATTATATTTAGGATTATCAAAAACAATAATGGCGCTTTTTCTATCTTTTACTCTAGGTGGAATTATAGGTGTTTTATTAATAATTAGCAAGATAAAAAGCAGAAAAGATGTTATACCATTTGGTCCATATTTAGGACTTGGATCATTTATTTCTTTTATGTACTTTAGTGAAATTTTTAATTGGTATTTAAATTTATTATAGTATTTATAGTAGTACGTGAAAAAATATTTTATTATAAATTAAAAGATGGTATAATGTAGATGTGTGAAATAATACATGTGTTTTGGAGGGGCTTATGAAAGTACATAATTATATGGAAAATGCAGTTGATAAGTTAATTGATAAAGTACTTGATCAATATCAAGATATTTGCAAATGCGAAATTTGTAGAAATGACATTAAAGCAATTGCATTAAATGAGTTAAAACCTCATTATGTTTCTACTCTAAAAGGTGATTTATATACAAAAGTAGATGAAATGTATATTCAATTTGAGGCTGACGTAATTAAAGCACTTGTGCATGCAATAGAAATAGTAGGCAAGAATCCAAGACATGGTTAATATATATTTAATTGGAATGATGGGTTCTGGTAAATCTACTATTGGAAAAATTATTTCAAAAGAATTAAATTACTTATTTATTGATGGTGATGATTATATTGTTGAAAACAGTGAATTTGATTCTATTGAACAAATATTTAAAGATAAAGGTGAAAATTACTTTAGGATATTAGAAAATGCATTATTTAAAGAATTAACATTAAAAAACAATTGTGTTATTGCGACTGGTGGAGGTATTGTACTAAATAATAAAAATATATTAAATATGAAAAAAAGTGGGATTATAATTTACTTAAAATCTTCTATTGATAATCTTGTAAATAATTTATATAATACAGAAGGTCGTCCTTTACTTAATGGCATTGATTTAGAGCTAAAATTAAATGAAATATTTAAAATTAGAAAAAATTTATATTTAAATGCAGCAGATTTTATTGTTGATGTAAGTTTCAAAGATAAAAATGAAATAAAAAAATTAATTCTAAATAGTATTAAAGAGGTGACAAATTGAAAATTTTAGTTATTAATGGGCCAAATTTAAATATGCTAGGATTAAGAGATAAAGATCAATATGGATCATTTACACTTGATGATCTTAATGGAATTATTTTAAACCATTTTAAAGATATTGAATTTGATTTTTTTCAATCAAATCATGAAGGCGAAATAATTGATAAATTACAGACTTTTAGTAAATACGATGGTATAATAATAAATCCTGGTGCATTTACTCATTATAGTTATGCAATCAGAGACTCAATTGAATTAATATCTATTGATGTAATAGAAGTTCATATATCAAGTGTAGATTCAAGAGAAGAATTTAGAAGAAAATCTGTTACTGCGCCAGTATGTACTGGGAAAATTTCAGGTTTCAAAGAATATAGTTACATTTTAGGAATTGAATACTTAGTTAGAAATTTATAGGAGGAAAACAATGGTAAGAGCTGGAGATTTTAGAAATGGTGTAACATTTGTAATAGATGGAGAGCCATGTGTTGTAATTGATTTTCAACATGTTAAGCCTGGAAAAGGTGCTGCATTTGTAAGAACGAAATATAAGAGTTTATTATCAGGTGCTACACGTGAAAAAGCGTTTAATCCATCTGAAAAATTCCCAAAAGCGCAAATTGAAACTACTGAAATGCAATTCATATATAAAGATGGAGATATTTACTATTTCATGGATATGGAAACATTTGAGCAAATTCCAGTAATGCGTGAAGTGATAGATACAGCTGTTGATTATTTAAAAGAATCTGAAATGGCTACTTTAAAATTTTATAGTGAAAAATGTATTGGTATAGAAGTACCAATTTTTGTTGAACTAGAAGTAACATATGCTGAACCTGGAATTAAAGGTGATACAGCATCTAATGTTACAAAATTATGTAGAACTGAAACTGGCGCGGAATTCCAAGTTCCTTTGTTTGTAAAAGAAGGAGATAGGATAAAGGTAGATACTAGAACTGACGAATATGTAACTAGAGTTTAGGAGGATGTAATGGCTGAAAATAACCAAATAAATAAATTTGAGAATGGGAATGTTAATATTTCAAATGAAGTAATTGAAATAATAACTTCTATCGCAGTAAAAGAAATAGATGGTGTAAGTGGTCTTTATGGAAATTTTTCTGATAATATCGGTGAACTTTTCAAAAAAAATAATTATAAAAAAGGTGTAAAAGTTCAAGTTGAAAATGAAAAAGTAATTATCGATTTAGATGTAATTGTTGATTTTGGCGTTAAAATACCTGATGTTTCTTTTGACATTCAAGAAGCTGTTAAAAGTGCAATTGAAAATATGACAGATTTAAAAGTAACAGAAGTTAATATTCATGTTGAAGGAATAAAAGAAAAGAAAGAAACTAAATAGCAAAAGTTAGGAAGTATTATATGAGTAGAAAAAATGCAAGAAAAGAAGCAATGTTCTCATTATATCAAATGGATGTAAATAATGCATTTGATTTTGAAATTCAAAAAAATTCTTTAAAAGAAAAAATTACTGACATACATGAATTTCATTATGTTAAAGGTATAATAGAAAATTTTATTAATGAAAAAGAAACAATTGATAATCATATTGTTAATAATTTAAATAAATGGCATATTAACAGATTACCAAAAGTTGATTTGGCTATTTTAAGATTAGCTATTACTGAGTTTTACTATGCTGATGATATTCCCATTGAAGTTTCAGTAAATGAAGCTGTTGAAATGGCAAAGGAATATTCTGATAAAGATTCTGCCAAATTCATTAATGGTGTATTAGGCGGAGTAATAAAAGAAGGAAATCTTATACATGAATAATGATTTGTTTTTAGGCGTTGATACTAGTTGTTATACAACGTCGCTTTCTGTTGTTGATTCAAAAGGAAATATAATTTTGAATAAGCGAAGAATATTAAAAGTAAAAAATGGTAAACAAGGTCTTAGACAATCTGAGGCCTTTTTTCAGCATGTTAGCAACTTATCTAGCCTTTACACAGAAATCGTGTTAAATGTAGATGTTAGCGATATAAAAGCGATTTCTGTTAGTTCTAAACCTAGAAATTTAGAAGAATCTTATATGCCTGTATTTTTAAGCGGATTATATTTTGCTAGAAATATTGGAAACACATTAAATATTCCTGTAAAAGAATTTTCTCATCAAGAGGGGCATATAATGGCAAGTATTTCATCAAGTAATTTTAAACTTTATGAAAATAAAAAATTCTATTTATTTCATTTATCTGGAGGTACAACAGAACTTCTTGAATGTGAATATAAAAAAGGTAGATTTGAATCAAAAATAATTGGTGGTACACTTGATATTTCTGCAGGGAAGCTTATTGATAGAATAGGCGTAAAAATGGGATTTAATTTCCCATGTGGAAAAGAAATGGATGAATTATCAAATATATCAAATACTAAAAAGCTTTATCCTATTTCTATAAAAGGAAATTATTTTAATTTATCTGGAATTGAAAGTCATGGATTAAAAAATATTGGTTTAATAAAAAATGAGGATAATGCTAAATCTCTAATTATGAGTTTTACAAAAACAATTTCTGAAATAATTAAAAAACTAGATGATAAAGATATTTTAGTTACTGGTGGTGTAAGTGCAAATAAATATTTAAGAAATGAATTAAATAGTAATTTTTCAAATGTTTATTTTGGATCAGTTGAACTTTCAACAGATAATTCTGTAGGTACTGCTTTACTTGGAATGGAGTAATTATTATGAAATTAAGAAAATTAAGTGTTACTGAAGTTAATAATTACGCTCAAAAATTATTATCTTACGATCCAATACTTCAAAATTTAAGAATTGAAGGTGAAATATCAAATTTTGTTGCTCATTCTAGTGGACATGCTTATTTTTCATTAAAAGATAATGAATCTAAAATAAATTGTATTATGTTTAAAAGATATTTTGATGAAACTGAAAACGAATTCAAAAATGGTGATAAAGTTGATTGCATTGGTGATATTTCTATATATGTAAAAGAAGGAAAATTACAATTATATGTTAAAGAAATGAAACAAGCTGGACTTGGAGAATTACATATAAAGTTTGAAGAATTAAAAAAGAAATATAAAGAACTTGGATATTTTGATATTAAAAACAAAAAAGAAATTTCTGAATTTCCTGAAAAAGTAGCTGTTATTACTTCAAAAGAAGGTGCAGCATTAAGAGATGTAATTTCAGTATTTAATAGAAGAACTACACTTGTAAATTTACTGATTTATCCTGTAAGTGTACAAGGAATATATTCAAAAGGCGAAATTGTTAAAGCAATCAATTATTTAAATGATAATAAGATGGCTGATTTAATTATTCTTACAAGAGGCGGAGGATCAATAGAAGAATTGTGGTCCTTTAATGAACCTGAAGTTGTTGAAAGTGTATTTTTTTCAGATATACCAATTATTAGTGGTGTTGGACATGAAACAGATTATACTTTAGTTGATTTTGTTTCTGATTTAAGAGCACCTACTCCTTCAGCTGCAGCTGAGATAGCAATTAAATCAAATGAAGAAATTATTCAGTTACTTGATGGATATAAATTTTCATTAAATCGTGAAATTGAAAATCTTATAAATGAAAGTAGGCTAAAACTTGAAAAATATTCACTTGAAAAACTCTTATTAAAGAAAAAAAGTGTTTTAAAAGAAAATATTTATTTAATTGACAATATAAATTTAAAAATGAATTCATTAATTAGTAAAAAAATAAATGATAAAAAAAATGAAATGGATAAATTACTTATTAATTTAAATAATAATAATCCAATAGAAATACTTAAAAAAGGATATTCTATTACTGAAGATGAAAATAGAAGTGTTATTATATCTTCTAAAGATATTAAAGAAAATCAAATTATTAAAACTATTTTAATTGATGGCGAAATTATAAGTAAAGTTGAAAAAGTAAGTGGTGATGATTATCAAAAAAGAAAATAATTTTGAAAATAATATTGAAACGTTAAAGAAAATTGTTGAAAAACTTGAAAATGAAAATAATAATTTAGAAGATTCGTTAGTTGAATTTGAAAAAGGTATTAAGCTTTATAATGAATGTAATCAAATATTAAAAAATGCAGAAAATAAAATTCAAATTTTAAATGAAAAGCTTGAGAATTAGAGGTTAAAATGGAATTCAAAAAAAAATTAAAAGAATATCAAAAATATATTAATGATGAATTTAAAAAAATAAATAATGGAAGTTTAAATCAACATTCATTATATTTAAATAATGCAATAAATTATTCTTTTTTATCAAATGGTAAAAGAATAAGACCAATTATGAATATTGTTTTTTTTGAAGCGTTTGGTGGAAAAAAAGAAAATATTATTAAGTTTTCTTCAGCTATTGAGATGATTCACACTTATTCTTTAATTCATGATGATTTACCAGCAATTGATGATGATGTTTTAAGAAGAAGTCGAGCTACTTCACATATTAAATTTAATGAAGCAACTGCTATTTTAACTGGTGATGCGCTTCTTAATCAAGCGTATGAAACATCTTTTTCATATTTATCTGAAAATTTTTCAATAAATGTTTTAAAAGCTTGTAAATATTTAGCGGATTCCGCAGGGAAAGAAGGAATGATTATAGGGCAAGTTGCAGATGTAGAGCTTGCTAAAAAGAATGACACTCTTGAAAATCTTGAGTTTATAAACGAAAATAAAACCGGAAAATTAATTAGAGCTTCAATAGTAACTGCCGGCTTGATTTCGAATCAATCTGATAAAATAATAAATCTTTTAGAAGAATATTCTGATAATATAGGAATTGCTTTTCAATTGAAAGATGATCTACTAGAAGCAACTGTTGATGAAAAAACACTTGGCAAATCAATTGACAGCGATTATAGAAATGAAAAAAACACATATATTAATTTTATGGGAATTGAAAGAACTAAAAATAAATTAGAAAGATTAAAAAGAAGAAGTTTTCAACTTCTTGATGAAATAGATATAGAAAATAAATTTATTTACGATTTAACAGAATATATATTTAATAGAAGAAATTAAAGAAATTTTAATTAGTTATAAGAAATGTCTTTGACATTTTTTATGAATGTTGCGTGATGTAGTATTCTAGTCATATATATTATTTTCGAAGACGGGGCTAAAAATTCGTTTAAGGGCATATCGATGAAGTTCCTGTAATAGGCTTTCGACGCCCAGTCGGGGGCTTGTTCTGGGAAAAAGGGATTAGGGCATTTCACAATGGCATGTGCGACTACCCCTAATTCCGCGGAGGCTTGCATTTATGCAAGTATACCTTTGTTGAACTATTTATTTGGATTCGACTTAGTGTAGCCTGCCTTGAGTGGAAAAGGTGGATGTTTGAAACCAAACTGCAAAAGAGGGTAGGAAATAATATAGTGTGTGGGAAATCCTCTAGACTATTTTTTATAAAAGTTGGTTAATGGATTGAAGTACAAACTGAGTGGCGATCCGGTGTAGATCGAGTTTAAATGGAAACGGTTAATTCGGTGACGAATTAGTACTTGATTGGGGAAATCCTACCGGACCTAAGTTGTAAAATTAACATTAACCAATATCACGCAACTATTTATAAAAGGAGCTAAAAATGAAAAAAAGCAATATTTGGATATTTAAAATTATAATAATTACTTTTATTTTAGCTGTTTTTATGAGTATTTTTGCTGATACAACTTTAAGAAGTACAAATTTATTTATGGCAATAATATTATTAGTATTAATAATATTTGTAGGAATATTTTTTGATACTATTGGCATTGCAGTTGCAGCAGCTAAAATAGAACCTTTTAATTCAATGGCATCTCAAAAAGTAAAAGCTGCAAAACATTCAATTTATTTAATAAAAAATGCAAGTATGGTAGCTAATTTTTGTAATGATGTTATTGGTGATATTGCAGGTATTGTAAGTGGGGCTGCTGGAGCTATTATTATTACTAAAATAATGCAATATGATATACCTTTTTTTGAAAAAAGCACTCTTTCTGTAATGTTGACTGGTTTAATTGCTTCATTGACAGTAGGTGGTAAAGCTATTGGGAAAATTGTTGGAATAAGTCATTCGAAAATGGTTGTTCAAAAAGCTGGAAAATTAATTTGTTTAATTGATAAAGTTTTAAAACTGAAAATTGTAGAATAGAGGTATATATGTATAAAATATTAAATGAAGTAAATTGTCCGAAGGATATTAAAAACAAATCATATAAGGAATTGAATAGATTAGGAATAGAATTAAGAGATTTTTTATTGCATAATGTTTCAAATACTGGAGGTCACTTATCTTCTAATTTAGGAGTAGTTGAACTTACTATTGCGCTTCATTATGTTTTTAATTCGCCTATAGATAAAATAATTTGGGATGTTGGACATCAATGTTATCCTCATAAAGTATTAACTGGAAGAAAAAATGGATTCGATGATTTAAGAAAATTAGATGGTATGAGTGGATTTATAAAAAGAAAAGAAAGTAAACATGATATTTTTCAAGCAGGACATAGTTCTACATCAATATCTTCAGCAATTGGAATGGCTAAAGCAAGGGATTTTGATAATGATGATTATGATATAATACCTGTTATTGGAGATGGTTCTATGACAGGTGGAATGGCTTTTGAAGCAATTAATTATTTAGGTCAATCTCAGGAAAAAGTTATTATTGTTTTAAATGATAATGGTATGTCTATTAGTAAAAATGTTGGAGCAATCTCTAAAAGCTTATCTAGTTTAAGAACTTGTGCTGTCTATGAAAATGTTAAAAAGGATACAAAAAAAATTATTAATAAAATACCTAAATTTGGAAATAAAATTGAATTTAGGGTTTCGAAATTAAAAAATAGTTTAAAATATTTTCTTTTACCTAATATGATTTTTGAAGAGATGGGATTTACTTATTTTGGGCCAGTGGATGGACATAATATTGAAAATCTAGTAAATGTATTTGAGAAAGCAAAAAATACAGATGGTCCTGTAATTGTGCATGCAATTACTAAAAAAGGAAAAGGTTATGCACCTGCAGAAAGAAATCCTTCAAAATTTCATGGTGTGGGGAAATTTAATTTAAATGGTAATGAAGAAAAAAAATTAAAAAAACCTACTTATTCAAATGTTTTTGGAGATAAAATAGTTGAATTGGCTAAGGATAATGATAAAATCTTTGCTATTACAGCTGCGATGAGTGATGGTACAGGATTAAATAAATTTAGAAATGAAATTCCTAAGCGTTTTATAGATGTTGGAATTGCAGAGCAAAATGCCGTAACAATGGCTGCAGGTTTAGCAATTTCTAATAAGAAACCTTTTATTGCTATATATTCAACTTTTTTACAACGTGCATATGATCAAATATTACATGATGTATGTATACAAAAATTACCAGTAGTATTTTGTATTGATAGGGCTGGTATTGTTGGAGAAGATGGAGAAACACATCATGGTTTATTTGATATTTCATACCTTTCTTCAATTCCTAATATGATGATAATGGCACCTAAAGATGGGTTTGAATTAAAAAGAATGCTTAATTTTGCATCAACATATAATGATGGACCTATTGCAATTAGATATCCAAGAGGTCAAGTTGCAGAAATTAATGAATCTTTAAATTTAATTACAAATTATGAAATTTTAAGAGAAGGTAAAGATATTGTTATACTTGCTGTTGGCAAAATGGTTGAAACTTCAATAAAAATAGTTGATAAAGTATTTAAAGAGAAAGGTTATAGTATAAAATTAATTAACGTAAGAGTTATTAAACCTTTTAATTTTGACAAATTAATAACTGATCTTAGCGAAAACGCTTCAATTATTACAATTGAAGATAATATGATTAATGGTGGGTTTGGAAGCCTTGTTAATCAAAAGATAGGTAACAATTTTAAAATTTTGAATTTAGGTTTTGAAGATAATTTTGTTGAACATGGAGATACTTTAGAACTTTTCAGAATTAATAATTTAGACGTTGATTCTTTATCAAGTAGAATAATTGAATTCATACAAAAATAGGGGGAAAATATGAAATATTCGAGACATTCAAAAATCATTGAAATTATTAAAGAATATGAAGTAGAAACTCAACAGGAATTAGCAAGACTTCTAAAAGATAAAGGATGTAATGTAACTCAAGCTACTGTTAGTAGAGATATTAAAGAATTAAGACTTGTAAAAATATTATCAACAAATGGTAATTATAAATATTCAAAATCAAGTGAAAGTTCGCAACTTGTAAGTGATAGGTTTATGAAAATGTTTAGAAATGCTGTTCTTGATGTAGATTATACACATTATTTTGTTGTATTTCATACTTTGGAAGGATCAGCTAATGCAGCAGCAGCTGCAGTAGATGCTTTAGCAAATAATAAAATTGTTGGAACTATTGCTGGTGATGATACAATATTTCTTCTTGCTAGAACTGAAGAAGATGCTATTGAATTAACTAATTATTTTAAAGGATTATTGGAGTAATTATGATAGAAGAAATTTATATTAAAAATTTTATTTTGATAAAGGAAGAAAGTATAAATTTTGGTAAAGGTTTGAATATTATTACTGGTGAAACTGGAGCGGGTAAATCAATAATACTTCGGGCGATTAATGTTTTAATAGGTGATAGTGCCAAATCTGATTATATTGGTGATTTTTCTGATTCAGCAATTATTGAAGGAACATTTTCTATTAATAATAAAATTGAATTGTTTTTACGTGATAACGGAATTGAATCAGAAGATAATAAAATAATCATTACTAGAGAAATAACTAGAAATAACAGTAGCACAACGCGTATTAACGGTAGAAGAGTTACTGTGAAATTAATTAAAAATTTAAGTTATTACTTTATTGATTATCATGGACAACATGAACACCAAGTTTTATTAAACACTTTAAATCATATTGATTATTTAGATAGTGTTGATTATGATAATATTAAAAATCATTTGACTGAAATTAACGAGGTATATAATAATATTATTAGTAATGGTAATAAGCTTAAAAAATTAAAAGAAACTAATAAACTTAAAGATCGAGAAATAGATTTTATTAAATTTCAGTTAAATGAGCTTAATGAACTTAATTTAAAAGAAAATGAATTAGAAGCACTTGAAAATGAATACAAATATCTTTCTAATTTAGAAAACATTAAAGAAATTGTTGGTAATTCAATTAATGATTTGAAATCTGAAAATAAAATTTATGAAATGCTTCAAGATATTAATTATAATTTAAAATCAATAGAAGAATATGATAAGGAATTAAAAGATATAAACAGTGAAATAAGTGAAATTCTATTTATGTCTGAAGCAATAATACAGAAAATGCAAGATTATTTCTATAATATTGAATATAATGAATATAGATTAAATGAAGTTGAAACTAGGATTAATGCAATAAATTTGATTATGAAGAAATACGGCAATTCTTATGAAATATTAATGAATTATAAAAATGAGCTTCAAATTAAATTATTGAAATATGATAAAATAGATGAAAAAATTATTGAACTTGAAAAAAATAATGATAATTTAATGAGTGAATATAAAAAGAAATCTTCTATTATTACAGAAATTCGTATTGATAATGCAATTATATTTGAAAGAAAATTAAAGAATGAATTTATGGAATTAAATATGAAAGATTCTAATATAAAAGTAAGTATTAAAGAAAAATCTGAAATTTCATCAAATGGTGTTGATAATGTAGAGTTTTTAATATCAACAAATAAAGGTCAGCCATTTAGACCGTTGAAAGATATTGTTAGTGGTGGAGAACTTTCTAGAATAATGCTAGCTATAAAACTTATAACTAAAAACATTAATAAAATTCCCACATTAATTTTTGATGAAGTTGATACGGGGATAAGTGGTTTTACTGCAAATATTGTTGGTAAAAAACTTAAAAAAATTTCGAAGGAATTACAAGTTATTACTATTACTCATTTACCTCAAATTGCAGCATTTTCAGATCATCATATAGCAGTTGAGAAAATAGTAGATGATAATAAAACAATTTCCAAAGTTGCTATTCTTGATGAAAAAGGAAAAACTAGTGAAATTGCAAAACTTATAAGCGGAAATATTATTACAAAATCATCATTAGAAAGTGCTAATGAGTTAATAAAAAAATCTATATAGTATTGTAGATATTTACTAAAATAATAAGTGATTTGCTAATAAATAAGGTATAGTGTGAAATCAACTTGTTATTTTTTTATAAAAAATGTTAATATATATATTACTTATTATCTTTAGGGAATATAATAGGAGGATATCGTGACAGGTTATGTTGAAGAATTTATTTTAGCTAAAGAAAATTTATCTGTTCTTTCAAAAAAAGAATATAAAAAAACTGTTTCATTATTATATGAATACATTGATGAAAATGAATTTAAAAAGATAAACAAAAGAATAATTGAAAGTTTCATCATTTATTTAGAGAATGAAAATTATAAAGTTGCATCTATTAATAAATATATTTCGATTATTAATAACTATTTATTTTATTTGTTTGAAAATGGGTATATAGATAATGTGATTAAAGTAAAACATTTAAAAAATGCTTTAAAAGAAAATAGAACTATTATATCTTATGATGAATTTGATAAATTAATTCATTTAATTGAATCAAATTTTGATAATACCGAAAGAAATATATTGATTCTTTGTTTTTTATTTTTCACAGAACTTAAATTAAATGAAATATTATTACTTAAAGAAAATAACTTTTACGATGATTTTCAATTTTTAAAAATTAAAAGCAAAGATATATCATTAAATATTGAAATAATGAAATTTTTAAAGAGTTATAGTTGTGAAAAAAACGATTATTTGTTTAAAAACAAAAATGGCAATAAACTTTCAAGACAATCAGTTTGGAAGTTTATTAAATTATATAATGAGAAATTATCAATTAATTTATCGATAGATATACTAAATAAATCTTATAAAATAAATAAATTGTTAAGAATTTATAAATAAGGAGGAAAATTATGGTAAATAGAGTTGTAATATTTGTATTAGATAGTGTAGGTGTAGGTGAATTGCCTGATGCAAAAGAATTTGGAGATGTTAATGTAAATACTTTAGGACATATTGCTGAGAATGCAGAAAATTTTAAAATTGAAAATATGATTAAATTAGGTGTTGGAAATCTTCCAGGACTTGATGCAATACCTGGGTGTGAAAATCCAATAGGTGCATATGGAAGATTAAAGGAATTCTCTAATGGAAAAGATACAACTACCGGACATTGGGAAATTGCAGGGCTTCATAATACTGAGCCATTTAAAACTTTTCCGAATGGATTTCCAGATTTTATAATTGAAGAATTTGAAAGAAAAACTGGTAGAAAAGTTATATGTAATAGGCCAGCATCTGGAACAGCAATTTTAGAAGAGCTTGGTGAAGAACATATGAAAACTGGCGATTTAATTGTGTATACTTCTGCGGATAGTGTTTTTCAAGTTGCAGCACATGAAGATATAGTTCCTATTGAAGAATTATATGATATTTGTTTAATTGCAAGAAAAATGTTAATGGGTGAAAATCAAGTTGCAAGAGTAATTGCAAGACCGTTTATTGGAAAAGATAAAAACAGTTTTGAAAGAACTCCAAATAGACATGATTATTCAATAAAGCCTTTTGGAAAAACTGTACTTGATTTTGCAAAAGAAAAGGGATTAGATGTCGAAGCTGTTGGAAAAATTGTTGATATTTTTGATGGTGAAGGTATTACAAAATCAGACCACACTGTCAGCAATATGGATGGTATTGATAAAACAATTGAATATTTAAAAAGAGATACAAAAGGTATTATATTTACAAATTTAGTTGATTTTGATGCTAAATTTGGACATAGGAGAAATGTAAAAGGTTATCAAAACGCTTTGGAAGAATTTGATGCAAGAGTTCCTGAAATATTAGGTGCTTTAAAAGATGATGATATAATAATTTTTACTGCTGATCATGGAAATGACCCGACATACACAGGTACTGATCATACAAGAGAACATATACCAGCGCTTATATATGGAAAACAAGTAATAGCAGGAGCAAATATTGGTACTAGAAATAGTTTTGCAGACATTGCAAAAACTATTGCAGATATTTTGGATATAGATGGTGTTGAAAACGGAGAAAGTTTTAAGAATTTAATTTTAAAAAGGGGATAATAATGAATGATATGTTAAAAAAAATAGAAGAAGCAAAAGAATATTTAAAAACTCGTTTAAATTCTAAGCCTGAAATTGGTTTAATATTAGGTTCTGGTCTTGGTGTAATGGCAAATGAAATAGAAAATCCAACAATTATAAAATATGATGATGTGCCATATTTTCTCAAGTCTACTGTAGAAGGACATGCAGGTCAATTTGTAGTTGGCCAATTAAATGGTAAAGAAGTAATTGCTATGCAAGGAAGATTTCATTTCTATGAAGGTTATTCAATGAAAGAAATTACTTTTCCAGTAAGATTAATGAAAGCTATTGGAGTTGAAAAATTAATTTTAACAAATGCTGCAGGTGGAGTAAATACAAATTATAAGCCTGGTGATTTAATGGTAATCAGTGATCATATTAATTTCTCAGGAGACAATCCTCTAATGGGAGCTAATTACAACGAGCTTGGTGCAAGGTTCCCTGATGCATCAAATATTTATAAAAAAGAAATTAGATTAAAAATAAAAGAAGTTGCAAAATCATTAAGCATAGGAATACAAGAAGGTGTATATATGTTTAATACAGGACCGGTTTATGAAACACCTGCAGAAATTCGAATGGCTAGAGTTCTTGGTGCAGATGCAGTTGGAATGTCTACTGCTCCTGAAGCAATCGTTGCTGCGCATGCTGGAATGGAAGTAGCAGGTATTTCTTGTATTACAAACATGGCAGCTGGTATTTTAGATCAACCTTTAAATCATGAAGAAGTTATTGAAACTGCAGACAAAGTAAGAAATGAATTCGTTAAATTGGTTAACGGAATAATTGAAGTTATGTAGGTGATGTTATGAGAATGTATGACTTAATAATAAAAAAAAGAAATGGTGAAGAATTAAGTACTGAAGAAATAAATTATTTTATAGAAAAATATACTTCAGGTGATGTTGAAGATTACCAAGCATCAGCACTTTTAATGGCGATTTTCTTTAAAAAAATGAATATGAGAGAAACAGTTGATTTGACAAAAGCAATGATGCATTCAGGTGATGTTATAGATTTAACTGCTATTGAAGGTATTAAAGTGGATAAGCATTCAACTGGTGGAGTTGGTGATACAACAACTTTAGTATTAGCACCTCTTATTGCTTCATGTGGTGTTCCAGTAGCTAAAATGTCTGGAAGAGGTTTAGGCCATACAGGTGGAACGCTAGATAAGTTGGAATCAATTAAAGATTTTAGAATTGGACTATCTATTGATGAGTTTACTAATAATGTAAATAACAATAAAATAGCTGTTGTTGGGCAAACAAAAAATATTGCTCCTGCTGATAAAAAATTATATGCATTAAGAGATGTAACTGGTACTGTTGACAATATTAGTTTAATTGCTTCAAGTATTATGAGTAAAAAACTTGCTTCCGGTGCAGATGCAATTGTGCTTGATGTAAAAGTTGGTTCTGGAGCATTTATTCACGATATAGAAGGAGCAAAAGAATTAAGTAAAACTATGGTGGAAATTGGAAGTTTAATGGGAAGAAATACAATAGCCTTAATTACTGATATGGACCAGCCTTTAGGATATGCAATAGGTAATTCTTTAGAAGTTATTGAAGCAATTGATACTTTAAATAATAAAGGACCAAAAGATCTTACTGAACTTTGTTTAAATCTAGGTGGCAAAATGTTATTATTAGCTGGTAGAGTTAAAACTTTTGAAGAGGGCGAGAAACTTCTAATTGAAAAAATTGAAAGTGGAGAAGCTTTTGAAAAATTTAAAGAGTTTGTAAGTATTCAAGGCGGAGATGTATCTGTTATTGAAAATATTGATTTACTTCCTAAATCTAAAAATATTTATGAAGTGAAATCAGATGTTGACGGTTATATTGAGAAAATGATTGCAGATGAAATTGGTATATGTGCTATGATGCTAGGAGCTGGAAGGGAAACAAAAGAAAGTGATATTGATTTATCAGCTGGAATATTAATAAGGAAGAAAGTTGGAGATGAAGTTAAAAAAGGTGATATAATTGCAGTTTTCCATACTAATAAAGATGAAGAAGTAATAAAAACTGTAGAAAACAGATTCTTTAAAAACATTACTATTTCAAAAAATAAAGTAAGCGAGAAAAAACTTATAAAAGCTGTTGTTACAATGGATGGTATAGATGAGTTTTAAATTAAAAAATCTTCATTAATTTGGAGATTTTTTATTGTAGAATTTCAAACTTGTGATAAAATATTCACAATAAAACAATTGTATAGATACTATATTTATGTTAATATTATCTTATGATTAAAAAAGGAGAAAAAATTATGAAAAAGAAAATATTTGCAATAGTATTTATTGGTGTTCTAGTATTAAGTATGGTAGGCTGTGGAGATAAGTTTGATTATGAAAAAGAGATGGATGAAGCGATGCTTCTTATGCAAAATGCAAAAACAACAGAAACAACATCTACTATAAAATTTGGCGATAACCTTGATACTAAAATATTAGAATTAGCCAAATTAGATACAGAAAACAAATTAACAATTGAAGATATTCAAAAAGCAACACAAATATTAGCAAATATGGATTTAAAATTTCATCAAAAAGTGGATATGGAAAAAATGATAATGGATATGAATATGGCAGTTAATTATGAAGATTTAAATTTTGTAGCAATAGATATGTTTTTAAATGATAATTATATTTATTTTAATGAACCAAATCTATTAAAACAAGGTGTTATTGTAAAATTTGATTTTTTAAGTGAAATGTTAGCTGAGCAAGGTGGATTAGATCAAACATTAGATTTTCCTAAATATATAAAAGATCAGACAATTTCACAGCAAAAGAAAGCTAAAGAGTTTTATCCTATTATTGATAGGATTGTAAATGAAAATACTAAAGAGCCAGAAGTTATTGAATCTAATATTAATTTTGAGGAAAAAGAAATTAAAACTAATGAAGTGAAATATACTATGACTTATAGAGAAGCTCTTGAACTAGTAAAAGTGTTTTTAAATGATGAAGAATTTATTTCTAAATTAAACGAATTAATGAATTTGCAATATGAAAATATGAAAAGTTTTAGTAATACTGAAATGTTAGATTATGATACTTATTTAGAAGAATTTAATTCAAGTTTGAAAGAAATTGAAACAGAAATCGATAAAGTACTTACGTCAGAAGATGAAAACAGTAAATTATTAGATAATTATAATTTAGTTGTTTCATATTATTTTAAAGACGGTTTAAAAAGAGTGAAATTTGATTTTGACTTTATTACTATAAGTGAAGATTATAATTCAATAAATGAAGAATTAACTTTCAATATTCCTGATGAAACTACAAATTATGTAGTTGAAGATCAAATGAGTTTATTCGGCGTTGCAGGATTAATTAATAATGAAAGATTTGAAGAATTGAAGAATCATAAATTATTAAAAGATTTAGAAGAATTACAAAAATTAAAGTAAAAGAAAACTAATATTTACTTTTATAATTTATAGTTATATAATTAACTCATAGGTGAGTTGTCAGATAAAATATTAGAAAGGCTGGTGAGTTTATGGGTTTTATGGATAAAGTGAAAAAAGGGCTTGATAGTGCTGTAGATGGTGCAAAAGTTGCTGGTGGCATGGCAATTATTAAGAAAAACATTGAACAGGCTAAATTAAAGAAAAACAAGAAAATTAAGGAAATGGGTGAATTAGTTTATAACAATAAAGAAGCGTTTGTTGAAAATGAATTTTTAGCTCAAAACTTAACAGAATTAGAAGATATTGATGAAGAATTAGTAAAATTAGAAAATGATTTAAAAGAAGAAGGTTCAAAATTTTAGTGAAATTGAAATGAATTGCTTTTTAAAGCAATTCATTTTTAAATTTTCACGTAAATTATAAACTATTTAATGGTGATAATATGAATTATACTTATAAACTTAATGAATTTGAAGGACCTTTGGATTTACTTTTAGCTTTGATAGCTAAGCATGAAGTTGAAATTACTGAAATACCAATTTTAGAAATAACTGAACAATATTTAGATTATATTTCTAAAATGGATGAAGTTGATATAGAAATATCAAGCGAATTTATTTTAATGGCATCAGAACTATTGGAAATTAAATCAAAAATGCTATTGCCTGATCCGATATTTGAGGGTGATGAATTTAAAGATGCTAGTAATAACCCAATGGAATCACTAGTTTCTAAATTATTAGAATATAAGATGTATAAAAACGCAGCTGGCCTCTTAGAGGAAAGGTATAATGACTTTGGAAGAATTTACTTTAAAACACAGGAAGATTTAACTCCATTTATTAAAAAGGTTCCAATTGAAGAGTTGAATAAAAATCTAGAAAAGGATCTAATTGTAAATGCAATAAAAAGAGTACTTAAAAATATAGATAAGACTGATAGGAAACGTGAAAATTATTTTGAAACAGTTAAAAGAGAAGTATTTACTGTAGAAGATAAAATAGCGTATATTGAAGAAAAACTTCAGAAAGAAGCTAGAATAAATTTTGTTTCATTATTTAGTGAAAGAATTGTGAAAAATGAAGTTATAGTAACGTTTATGGCGTTACTCGAACTCCTTAAGTTAAATATTATTACTGTGGTACAAGAATATCATTTTGATGATATTATAATTGAAAGAAGAGGTGAATAATGCAAAATAAAGAGATAAAGTCAATAATTGAATCGCTTTTATTTGTATATTCTGAACCTATAAGTATATATAGATTAGCTAAGACTATTGATGTGGAAAAAAACGATATTGACTTTTGTTTAAAAGAGCTAAATCAGGATTATATTAAAAACGATAGAGGGATAAGATTAATTGAAGTAAATAATAAATATCAACTTGGATCAAGTAAAAAAAATCATAAATATATTGAAGAATTTTGTAAAAAAAGTACATCAAAAGGATTGTCTGAATCTTCATTGGAAGTTTTAGCAATAATTGCATATAAGCAACCAGTGACTAGAATAGATATTGAAAGCATTAGAGGTGTTAGATCAGGAAATCTAATAACTAATTTATTAAATCGAGATTTAATATACATATCTGGTAGACTTGAGACAATTGGAACTCCAAATACATATTCAACTACAGAAATGTTTTTAAAAGGTTTTGGTTTTGAAAGTATTAAGGATTTACCTAAAATTGATGATTTTCATAATTTTGAATTTTTATCATCTTTTAATTTAAAAAAAGGAGAAGATGAAAATGATTAGTATAAAGCAGATAATAAATGATGATTTGATTAATATAGATAAAATTATAAAAAAATACGATTTAGATAGAGAGTATCTTAATAATCATATTAAAACTACTTTGATTATGCGCGAAAATAATAAAATAATTGGTTTGTCAATTTATGAAAATATAGAAAATGAATTTGGTTTAATTACTTTTATGGGCTATGATATTCCTTTTCTAGATATTAATTATAGAGATGGTCTCTATCGATCAACATTAAATCATATGTTAGTAAATGATATTGATTTTGGAACTATATTAGTTACAAATGAAAATTATGAATTTTATAGAAAATTAGATATTAAAGAACTAGATAAAGAGGAATTTATTAAATTGAAAATGTTTAATAAAAATAATCAAGAAGCAATATCTGCTTTTAAAGTGGAAATTGATTCGTTCTTTAATAGACCTTGTTCAAGTTCAAGTAAATAGAGATAGCCTATGCTATCTTTTTTTGTATATTATAGGAGATGATGGAATGATAGATTTACATTGCGATACTATTTCGGTTTTAGAAAAATTAGGAAATGGCATAAACTTAAAGAAAAACAATTTTAGTGTTGATATTGAAAAATTAAAAGAGAACGGTTCAATGGCTCAATTCTTTGCTCTTTTCGTAAAATTAGACGAGCATGAAAATCCATGGAATCATTTTGAAAATTTATTTGCTAGATTTGAAAAAGAAATAAAAGAAAATAAAAATGAAATTATACATGTAAGAAGTTTTAAAGAAATGAAAAAAAATAAAAAAATTTCTGCTTTTCTTACAGTTGAAGAGGGTGGAATAATAGGAAATGATATAGAAAAGCTTAGTGAATTATATGAATTAGGTATTAGACTTATTACTTTAACATGGAATTTTAAAAATTCAATAGGTCATCCTAATTTAAAAGGATTCCATGATAAAGGATTAACTGATTTCGGAAAAAATGTTGTTGAAATGATGAATGATAAAGGAATTATAATAGATGTTTCTCATTTATCAGATAAAGGCTTTTATGATGTAAATGAAATATCAAAAAAACCTTTTATAGCAAGTCATTCGAATGCTAGAGAAATAGCAAATAATCCAAGAAATCTAACTGATGATATGTTAAAAATATTAGGTAATAAAGGTGGAATAACAGGTCTTAATTTTTGTCCTCCATTTATAGATAAAAGTAATGTTTCGTCTATAGATTACATGATTAAACATATAAATCATATAGTTAATGTTGCTGGTATTGAATCAATGGCTATTGGTACTGATTTTGATGGTATTCATGGAAATCTTGAAATTAAAGATATTTCTAAGATGTATTTACTAAAAGATAGATTAATGAAAGAAGGATATTCTGAAGATAAAATTGATAAGATTTGGTATAAGAACGCTGAGAGAATAATTAAAGAAATTTTATAACATTATATGAGAATAGTTATCAATTAATAATTGACATTGATTCTCACTAGTTGTATAATGGGTATATGTTAAAAAGGAGGTTGATAATTTGGATAGCAAAATTGAAAAAGAAATTGTAATTAAAAGATTAAAGGATAAAGGATATTTACTAACTTCTCAAAGAGAATATATCCTGAATTTAATAATTAAAAATGATAATCACTTAACAATTAAAGATATTTGTCATCTTGTTGAAGATCCTACTATTGGTCAATCAACAGTTTATAGAGCGATAAAACTTTTTTTAAGTCTGGACATTTTAAGAAAAATTAACTTTGGAGATAATGATTATTATGAACTTTCTTTAGAAAACAAACATAATCACCATCATTTGATATGTTCTGAATGTGGAAAAATAATTGAAGTTGGATTTGATTATTTAGAGGATTTAGAAAAGAAAATTTATGAAGATTATGGATTTATTGTAAAGAACCATACTTTAAGATTTTGTGGTATTTGCAAGGAATGCGAAATGAAAAGGAGTGCTGATGCCAAGACCTACGAAAAATAGATGTATTGGAAGTCGTCCTTTATATAAGAGATATGGCCCTAAAGGCTACAAAGGCGTAGAAAAAATACTACTTAAATTAGATGAGTATGAAAGTATACGTTTAATGGATATTGAAAATCTGACTCAGGAAGAATGCGCAAAAAAAATGCAGGTTGGAAGAAGTACTTTTCAGCGGATTTACAAATCAGCAAGAAAAAAAATTGCTGAGAGCATTATATTAAATAAAGATTTAATTTTTTCTGATGAGGAAAATAATATAATTTATGAAAAACATGAAAATTAAAAGGAGAAAATAATGAAAATTTTATTAGGTTCAAAAACAAAAACTGTAGGTGCTGATGTTGACAATAGATTTGGCAGAGCTGAGTACTATGCAATATATGATACAGACTTAAAAGAGTATACTTTTGCTGATAATAGCGCAAAAGATGGTGCACATGGTGCAGGTCCAAAAGCTGCACAAATTGCAATTGATTTAGGTGTTGATGTAGTAATTACGGGAAACTTAGGACCTAGAGCATTAGCTGTAATCGAAAATACTGATATTAAATCTTATAGAATTAGTGGAAAAACACTTGAAGAAAATGTTGAAAATTATTTGAATGATAAATTAGAACCTATAAATGGTGCAGGTCCTTCACACGCAGGAAATTAATAGGTGTAGTATGAATATTGTTTTTTTAAGTGGTAAAGGTGGTACAGGTAAAACTACTGTTTCTACAAACATTGCATATTTAAATGGGTTTAATTATTTTGATTGTGATGTTGAGGAACCAAACGGTCATATTTTTTTGAAGCCTGTTATAAATGAAACTATTGATTCAGGGGTATTAAATCCTGTAATAAATGAAGACAAATGTACTTTATGTAATGCTTGTGTTAGAAATTGCCAATTTGGTGCATTAGTAAACACTGGTAAGAAAATTATGGTGTTTAATGAATTATGTCATGGATGTGGTACTTGTTCTTTAAGTTGTAAATATGATGCGATTACTGAAGTTAAAAGAACTTTAGGGAAAGTTGAAGTTGGAACTTATGAAAAAGCTAAATTTGTTCGTGGTATTTTAAATGTTAAAGAGCCACTAGCTGTTCCGGTTATAAAAGATGTTAAAAAATTAATCAATAAAGAAGAAAATAATATTATCGATTCTCCGCCAGGAACTAGTTGTACTGTAGTTGAAACGCTTGAAGATATGGATTTTGCTGTTTTAGTTACAGAACCAACAAGATTTGGATTAAGTGATTTAAAAATGGCAGTATATGTTGTAAGAGAAATGAAAATACCATTTGGTATAGTAATTAATAGATCTTCACAAGATGACCATATTATTACTGATTATCTTAAAAGTGAGAATATTGATTTGATAGGTAAAATACCTTATTCAATGAAAGCTGCAAGACTTTATTCAGAAGGTAAAATGATGATTGAAGATGAAGAATTTTATGAACGCTTTAAAAAATTAAGCGAAGATATAATTAAGAGAGTTGATAATAATGAGCGATTTTAATATAATAAACACTTCAGGAGTTAGTAAAAACGAGTTTTCTCTTACAGTTATTAGTGGAAAAGGTGGAACAGGAAAAACTACAATAACAGCTTCTTTAGCTCATTTAGTTGATAAAGAAATTGTTAAGGCTGATTGTGATGTTGATGCTTCAAATTTAGGAATTATTCTTGAAGGAGAAACTATAGAGCAATCAAAATATGTTGGAGCAAAAGTTGCTTTAATTGATCAAGCAATGTGTGATCAATGTGGTGGCTGTAAAGATGTTTGTAGATATGATGCTGTAGATATTGTAAATTCAAAATATATAGTTAATAATTTAAAATGCGAAGGATGTAATGCATGCGTTGTTAATTGTCATTTAGATGCAATTAAATTAATTAAAGAAGTTACTGGAGATGTAATAAAAAAAGATACTAAAGTTGGAAAACTTGTTACTTCTAAAATGATTCCTGGTGCTGAAGGTTCTGGAAAACTTGTTACTGAAGTAAGACGTGTTGGAAAAACTGAAAATACTGAAACTTTAATTGATGGTTCTCCTGGAATTGGCTGTGCGGTTATGGCTAGTGTTACTGGTAGTAATCATTCTTTAATTGTTACTGAACCAACTCAATCTGGTTTTGAGGATATGAAAAGAGTTTATGAAATTGTTGCAAATTTTGATTCAATTCCTCTAGCAGTAATTAATAAATATGATATTAATGAAGAGGTTGCAATAAAAATAGAAAAAGAATGTGAAAGACTAGGTATTAAAATAGTTGGGAAAATACCATTTGATACTACTGTAAACGAAGCAGTTAATAATTTAAGACCTGTAATTGAATATAAAGATTCAAAAGCGGCAATTGCAATAAACGAAATGTATCAAAATATTTTAAAAGTAATTGAGGGAGAATAAAATGGAATTTATAGTAGCGTGTGCAACAGATGACAAAGTAAATTTTATGGATGAACATTTTGGCGATGCAGAGTATTACTGTATTTACAAACTTAATTCAAACGGATATGAGTTGATTGAAACAATTGATAATACAACTGAAGAAGAAGAAATGCATGCTGATCCTAAAAAAGCAAAAAACATTACTCAAATGCTTAAAAATAAGAATGTAAATGTTGTCATGACAAGAGTATTTGGTGGTAATGTTAATAGAATTACTAAAAAATTTGTTTCAATTCTAGCTAAAAAGGAAACTTTAAAAGAAGAACTTGATATTTTAGTTGAAAAAACTGAATTACTTGAAAAAGCATTTAATGAAGGTGAAGAAAGAAAACTTATAATATTATAATAATTTAAGGTATGTGATTATGAAACTTATTAAAAGTGAAAATTTAATTACTAAAAATTGGTCTGGTGGAAGAACTAAAGAACTTTATATTTTTCCTGAAAATAAATTATATGAAAATAGAGATTTTGATTTTAGAATTAGTTCTGCTACTGTTGAAGTTTCTGAATCAACATTCACTAGTTTACCAAATTATAATAGGGTCCTTATGATCCTAGAAGGAGAACTTTTTATTGAGCATATTAATCATCATAGTATCAATTTAAAACAATTTGATATAGATGAATTTAGTGGAGAGTGGGAAACTCACAGTAAAGGAAAAGTAACTGATTTTAATTTAATCATGAATAAAAGTTTAAATGGTAATATTAAACTAAGAAAAATATGTGGTAAATATAATACAACTAAAAAAACTAATGAAATTCTTGTGTTTTATTGTTATGAAGGAACATGTTTTATTAATGGAGAACTATTAAATACATTTGATGTACTTATTATAGACAAAAATGATAGTTTTTCAATTGAAATTATTTCTGAAGAAGAAACTAATTTAATCGAATCACGAATTATTTATTAATTATAATTGTTTTAATTATAAAGTTATATTATAATGTTAGTGCAATAAAAATTTAACAAACATATAGGAGGAAAAATATGAGAATGGCAATTGCTACAGTATCAGACCAGGTTTCTGGTCATTTTGGACATTGTGATGGTTTCACTGTATATACAATTAATGACAATAAGGTAAGTAAAAAAGAATTTTTAGAAAGTCCAACACATCAAACGGGTGTATTACCACAATTTCTATCCGATAATAATGTAAATGTAATAGTAGCTGGTGGAATGGGTCAAAGAGCACAAGATATCTTTAATTCTTTTAATATCGATGTAATAGTTGGTGTTTCTGGAGAGCTTGATCAAGTTGTAGAAACATACTTAAAAAACGAACTAGAATCAACTAATTCTATTTGTGATGAGCATGAACATTTAAAAGAAGATTCAGAAGAATCTAATCATGATCATAATTGTGAGCATTAAAAATAATTATAGGAAAACAGATGATAATAATATTACATCTGTTTTTTAGTTTTTGAAATATTAATTAATATTATTCCCATTGAAACAAGAAATAGTGCTATGAGGATATTCACAGTAAAATGTTCTTCGGCTAAAAAAATTACTGAAAGAATAGATCCTGAAACTGGAATTAAAAATCTATATAATGTTATTTCTCCAGCTTTATGGTATTTTAGAAGTGTAAACCAAATTGCAAAAGCTGCAGATGAAATGAAAGCTGCATATATTAAAAGCGTAAATGAAAGCGTATTAAAATTTAATGTTGTTTTTCCCATACCAACTTTACCTAAAACAAGTAGAATAACTGCTCCAAAAAACATTTGATAAGTTGTTACAACCATTGGGTGAAGTTTAACAGTTAAATTTTTTCCTAAAAAAGTTCCTAAAGTGCCTGCTAATGCACCTAAAATTAAAAAACCTTCTCCTCTAAATGTAAAAGTCATATCAAAAGGGAGTTTATCAAAATTAATTAAAATTATTCCTAAAAACCCAGTAGTAAGCCCAAATATTTTTTGATGATTTATTTTATCGTTTTCATAAATGAAATGAGCAATTATAATTACAAAGAAATTGCTTGATGACATAATAATTGATGATTTTATGCCAGTTGTAAATCCTAAGCCATTATAAAAAAAGAAGTACATAAGAGTTGTTTGGAAAAAGCCTAATATTAAAAGCTGTTTAAAATGCTTCAATTCAATTTTAAAATTAATTTTTAAAATAAATTTTGTAACAATAAATAATGCTAAAGCAGCTATAAAAAAACGAATGCCTGCAAAATATAATTTACTATAAATATTAATTGGTAGAATATTTAATTCTCTAAAACTAACTTTTAATACAGGAAATGCACTTCCCCACAAAACAGTACAAATTAATGCCATTATTCCTGAAGAGATTTTATTTTTAAATAAGTTTTCTTTCATTTTTATCACCCTCTATATGTTAACATATTAAAATAATTAATGAAAGACTTGTTATTTAGCAATATGTATATTATACTTTTTTCTAGTGATGAAACTTAATTTTAACAAGTCGAATCAATAATGTTAAGGAGGCATAATAATGAATTATGTAAACAGTATCACGGAACTAATTGGTAATACCCCCATGATTAAATTAAATAAGATTGTAGCGAGTGAAAATGCAAATATTTTTGTTAAACTCGAATCATTTAATCCGGGTGGAAGTGTGAAAGATAGGGCAGCTTTTTATATGATAAAAGACGCTACTGAAAAAGGATTAATTAATGAAAATTCAACTTTAGTTGAACCAACAAGTGGAAATACAGGAATTGCTATTTCTATGATTGGAGCTTATTATGGTTATAAAGTAAAAATCATAATGCCTGATTCAATGAGTAAAGAAAGAATAGATATTATTAAAGCATATGGAGCTGAAATAATACTTACTCCTGGTGATGAAGGTATGAATGGAGCAATTAAAAAAGCAAATGAAATAGTATCAAAAAACGATAATTATTTCATGCTTAAGCAATTTGAAAATGAAAACAATAAAAAAGCTCATATCATTGGAACTGCAAAAGAGATGCTTAATGATATGGATGCTAACATTGATTATTTTATTTCAGGAGTTGGTACAGGTGGTACTATTTCAGGAGTAGGAGAGGTACTAAAAAAAGAAATTGATAATATTAAAATTATTGCAGTAGAACCTGAAAAATCTGCTGTATTAAGTGGAGAAAACGTTGGTATTCATATGATTGAAGGAATCGGAGCAGGTTTTATACCAGAACTTCTAAATGTTAAAATTTATGATGAGATAATTAAAGTTAAATATGAAAATGCAATAGAAACAGTTAGAAAATTAGTAAAAAAAGAAGGGCTATTTTTAGGAATTTCTTCTGGTGCCGCAATTTATGCAGCTATTCAATATTCAAAGAAAATTAATGCAGATAAAAATATTGTAGTAATTGCTCCAGATAGTGGACAGAAGTATATTTCAAAAGGAATATTTGATAATTTAAATTTAGATAAAAATAAAGTGGCTATTGCTTTAAGCGGTGGTGTCGATTCAACAGCAGCAGCTTATATTCTCAAAGAAGAAGGTTATGAAGTAATTGGTATTACAATGAAACTTTTTGATGAATATGATGAAAATGGAAATATTATTGAATCTGAATTTATTAAAGATGCGAAAAAAGTAGCTGATAAATTGGATATTAAACATTATGTTGTAGATTATAGAAAAGTGTTTAAAAAAGAAATAATAAATGAATTTAAAGATCAATATATAATAGGTAAAACACCAAATCCATGTGTTACTTGTAATAGACTTATTAAATTTGGTGAATTATTAAAATCTGCGCATGAATTTGGTGCGTATTATTTAGCAACTGGACATTATTCTACTGTTCATTATGATAAAAAAACAGATGAATATAAAATTTTAAAAGGCGTTGCAGAAAAAAAAGATCAAGCTTATATGTTTCATGTGTTAAATCAAGAAAAATTAAAATATATTAAATTTCCACTAGGTATTTATGAATCAAAAGAGGAGATACGAGAAATTGCAAAAAAGGTAGATATTGAAATTTCACAGAAAAAAGATAGTCAAGATATTTGTTTTATTAAAGATGATGATTATGTTAAATATCTTACTACTGAATTAAATGTAAAAGCAAAAGAAGGCAATTTTGTTGACATTAAAGGAAATATTCTAGGCAAGCATAAAGGAATTTTTAATTATACAATAGGGCAAAGAAGAGGTTTAGGAATTTCATTTGGTAAACCTGCTTATGTAATTGAAATACGCCCTGAGACAAATGAAGTTGTTGTAGGTTCAAATGAATATACATTTAAAAAGGGTTTAATTGCAGAAAAGTATAATTTTTTATCTATTAAGGATTTTGATAGGCTAAAAGTTGATGTTAAGATTAGATATAGTGCAAAACCTTCAAAAGCAACAATTTATAAAATTGATGAAAATAGAATTAAAGTTGTTTTTGAAAAAGTAGAAAGAGCAATAACACCAGGGCAAGCTGCTGTATTTTATATAAATAATGAAGTTATAGGTGGAGCAATTGTTGTAAATTCGTTTAATTAGAGGAGAAAAAATGAGTGATTTTGTATCAAAGAAAGTAAAAAAGAATATTAGTTTTAAAGATGTAGCAAAATTGGATATTAGAGTTGGAGAAATACTTAAAGTAGAAGATGTTGAAAAATCAAAAGACTTAATGAAATTAACTGTTGATTTTGGAGATTTTGAAAGAATAATTCTAGCTAGTATTAAAAATGAAAGAGAAAATCCAAAAGAAATTGAAAATAAACAAGCATTATTTGTTGTAAATATGGAGTCAAAAGAAATGTTTGGAATTAAATCAGAAGGAATGCTTTTTGATTTAGGATATGAGAATAAAATAACTCCTGTATTAGCAATGCCTGAAAAGAAAGTTCCTAATGGAACATGTGCTGGATAATTATGAAAAAGATTTCACTCTAACGGTTTAGTTTATATTTTCTATTAATTGTTAATTTTTTAAATGAGCTTAATACCCTTTGTTTTATTAGACGAGGATATAGAAATTCTTTGATGTAGAGTGATATACATAACAAAGTTTTAAATTAGTGGCTTATTAATTAAAGACAAGAAATATATATGTAGATCTAGCGATGAAGATACAAATTGTAAAGGGTGCATAATAGTCTGACTTTATCATTCGGACGAGATTTATTAGTAGAAAAATCTTTATAATTGCTTATATAAGTTTGTGTAGCTAGGAGGTAACGTGAATAAGAAAATTCTTGTTATAGAAGATGATGTAAATATTGTTGAACTTATTAAATTTAATTTGGAAGCTAATAATTACATTGTAGATATAGCATATCAAGGAGAAGAAGGATTAGTAAAAATATATGAGTTCATGCCTGATTTAATTCTTTTAGATATTATGGTACCAAAATTAGATGGGCTTTCTGTTTTGACTAAATTACGTAGTGATGAAAAAGTAAAAAACATTCCTGTAATTTTACTTACTGCTAAAACTTCAGAAATTGATAAAATTGTAGGTTTTGAAATGGGAGCTGATGATTATATAACTAAACCATTTTCTATAAATGAATTTCTTTCAAGAGTTAAAGCTCATTTAAGAAGAAGTGATAGAGAAATTAGCAAAAATTATAATAAAATAATTAAATATAAAAATTTAATTATAAATTTGGAAAAATATGAAGTTATAAAAGATGATAAAATTATTTTATTATCTTTAAAAGAGTTTGAAGTGTTAAAATTACTATTAGAAAATAGCGGAAAAACTATTACTAGAAATCAACTTTTAGATGAAATTTGGGGATATGAATACTATGGCGAAACTAGAACAGTAGATGTACATATAAGGCATTTAAGAAGTAAACTTGATTCTGATAATGAAGATAGTATAATTCATACTGTTAGAGGAATTGGGTACTTAATTAAGTAGATATCGAAAATTTGGAGGATTTATGAAAAATAAAATACTTATAAATTTTACAATATTATTTCTTATTGGAGTAGTTATTATTGGAATGATATCAATTAATTATTCAGAAAATGAATATAAAAACAATTTGCAAGAAGCTATGATTAACTATGCAAAAATGATTGCTAATAATATAGAAAGTAATGATAATTTTGATTTTCAAATGGATGCAATTAAGATTTCAAAGTTAATTGAATCTCGTGTTACTTTTATTGATAAAGACGGTATTGTTATTGGAGATTCTGATGCTGATATTACTACATTAGATAATCACAAAGATCGACTTGAAATAATAGAAGCATTTAATGGAAAAATTGGAACAATTATTAGACACAGTGACACATTAGGAATAGATTTTATATATATAGCATATCCTATTCAATATAATGGAGAAATTTTAGTGATAAGAGTATCAAAACCAATCCATGAATTAGAAATATTTAGTAATAATCTTTTTAATAATTATATAATTGCATCGATTGTAGGGATATTTTTTGCACTTATTATTGGATTGCGATTTAGTAAGTATTTAATAAGTCCACTTAATGAATTAATTAACGGTACAAAAAGAATATCAAAGGGAAATTTTAGTGAAAAAATCTATATAAATTCTAATGATGAATTTAGAGTATTAGCTGATAATTTTAATTATATGAGTAATGAAATTGAAATGAAAATAAATGAAATAAATACTGTAAATAGTAGATTAACTGCAACTTTAGATAGTATGATTAATGGAATTATTGCAATCAGTAATGAAAAAAAAATATTGTTTATAAATCCTGAAGCGCAAAAAATATTTCATATAAAAGAAAATGAAGCTATGGATAAAAAAATAATAGAAATATTTCAAAATCATGAAATATATAGTGTTATAGAAAATTATTTTAGTAATAAAACAAACAGTTATATTACAAAAGAAATTTTATTTGAAAAAAAATATTATTCTATAAATATAAATTCAATTTATAAAAGTGAATTTTACACTGAAAAAATCGGAATAATAATATTAATACAAGATATTACTAAAATAAAAAAAGTTGAGAATATGAGAAAGGATTTTGTAGCTAATGTATCACATGAATTAAGAACGCCATTAACTTCTATAAAAGGGTTTATAGAAACTTTGCGTTTTGGTAATGTTAAAGATGAAACAACAAGAGATAAATTTTTAGGGATTATTGAAATAGAAACAATAAGATTAAATAACTTAATTGAAGATATTTTAGTTTTATCAGATATTGAAAAAATTATTAATGTAGAAATTGAAAAAGTAGAAGTATTGAAATCTTTAAATGAAGTAATTGATATGATGTTAATAAAGATTGAAAATACAGACATAGAGATAAATACAAATATAAATATTGATACGGAATTATGTATTGATGGTAATGTGAATTGGTTTAAGCAAATAATAATTAATCTTATAGATAATGCAATAAAATATAATAAAGAAAACGGAAAAATTATTATTGAAGCATATCAAGAACATAAAAAAATATATATAACAATTGAAGATACAGGAATTGGTATAAATGAAAAGCATCTTGATAGGTTATTTGAAAGATTTTACAGAGTTGATAAATCAAGATCTAAAATAGTTGGTGGGACAGGACTCGGTTTAGCTATAGTTAAACATGCATTGATGAATTTAAACGGTTCGATTAATGTTGAAAGCAAAGAAGAAATTGGTACAAAGTTTACTATACAGATTCCAATTTAACATAGAGTTAACAATAAGTTAACAGTCGGAAAACATATCGGCTGTTTTTTTTTGCTAAAATCAAAATATAGGATTAATAAGATGAATTTAGGAGGAGAAATAAAATGAAAAGTATAAGCAGAAAATTGGTAAGTATATTGTTAATAGGAATTTTGGTTGTAGGGATGTTTTCAGGTTGTAGTAAAGCAAATGATGGTGGATCAAATGAAAAGTATTTAAGTATAGTTGGATCAACATCAGTGACACCTGTTTTAACAAAATTAGCGGATTCATATACAGCTTTAAATGATGGAGTAAAGATTGATGTTCAAGGAATAGGTTCATCTGCAGGAGTAAAAGCTGCTTATGATAAGAGTGCAGATATTGGTATGTCGTCAAGAAATTTAAAAGAGGCAGAAAAAGAATGGAATCTAATTGAAACAACTATTGCATATGACGGTATTGCGATATCTGTAAATCCTAATAATACAGTAGAAAAGTTAACAATAGAACAAGTTAAAGATATTTTTAAAGGAACTATAACAAATTGGAATGAAGTTGGAGGAAAAGATGAAGAAATTCTAGTTATAAGTAGAGAATCAGGGTCTGGAACAAGAGGAGCATTTGAAGGCTTAGTTAAATTAGAAGAAAAAGATGCTGATGGAAATAAATTTAGTGCATTAATTGAGGATGCATTAATTGCTGATGGAAACGGTGCAGTTAAAGCAAATGTTGCTAGTAAAGATAATGCAATTGGTTATTTATCATTTTCATATTTAGATAGTAGCATTAAAACTCTTAAAATAAATGATGTTGAGCCTTTAGTTGAAAATATTGAAAATGGAACATATAAAATCTCTAGACCGTTTTTATTATTAACAAATGATGAAAGTAGCAAAGTAGCAAGTAATTTTATTGAATATATATTAAGCGATGAAGGACAAGATATAATCGCAGAGAAATTAATAAGTGTTAAATAAGATTGAATTAAGGAGAAAATATTAAAATGAATATAGAAAAAAACACAGTATCTAAAAATAGAATGATTGAAAATATATTTAGTAAGTTTTTTTTCTTAAGTGCAGTTATTTCAATAATGAGTTTGGTTGTCATAATAATATTTGTATTTGTAAAAGGCATACCTGCAATAATAGAAATAGGATTAATGGATTTTATATTTGGTAAATTATGGAGACCTAGTTCAAATGATTTTGGTATTTTACCGATGATTTTAGGTTCAATATATGCTACAATTGGTGCGCTTTTAATAGGTGTACCGATTGGTATTTTAACAGCTATATATATATCTGAAATTGCTAGTAAACAAATTAGAAAAATGATTATTCCTATGGTCGAATTATTAGCAGGAATACCGTCAGTAATTTATGGTTTTTTTGGATTAATTGTAATTGTGCCATTGATTGATCAAACATTTAAAAATGGTGGTAATAGTTTATTAGCGGCAATGATTATTTTAGGAATTATGATTTTACCAACTATTATAAATATTTCTGACACATCATTAAGAGCTGTTCCAAAGGAATATAGGGAAAATTCTATTGCATTAGGAGCATCAAAAATGCAAACGATATTTAAAGTGGTATTGCCTGCGGCTAAATCAGGTGTTTTAACAGCGGTTGTTTTAGGAATTGGTAGAGCTATAGGAGAGACAATGGCAGTAATTTTAGTTGCTGGTAATTCCCCTCAGATACCATTTTCAATATTTAATCGTTTTAGAAGTATGACAGCAAATATAGCAATTGAAATGGGTTATGCATTTGGACTTCATCAAGAGGCATTGTTTGCGACAGGAGTTGTATTATTTGTTTTTATTATAATATTAAATTTAGGACTTAATCTGTTTATAAGAAAGGTAAGTGATTAAATTGTTATTAAAGAATTTTAAAGAAAGAGTCATATATTATTTAATTATTTTTTCTACTTTAGTTACAGTTGGTATTTTATTATGGATATTTATATTTATAGTTAAAAATGGTATTCTGCATTTGAATTTAAAATTTTTATTATCAAACTATTCAGGTGATGAAACTGGTATTTTTCCAATGATTATAAATACATTGATCGTTATAGCGAGTACTATAATGATTGCAGTTCCAATAGGTGTTTCAACAGCTATTTATTTGACTGAATATGCAGAGAATGGAAGAATTATTCTTGTAGTAAGATTTGCAGTTGAATTATTAGCAGGTATTCCATCTATAATATATGGATTGTTTGGAATGGTATTATTTGTTACTATTTTGAATTTTAATTGGTCAATTTTATCAGGAACATTGACTTTAGGTATTATGATTCTTCCAGTTATTATAAGAACAACGGAAGAAGCTTTAATAAGTGTTCCAAAAGAATATAGAGAAGGAAGTTTAAGTTTAGGAGTATCAAAAATAAGAACAATTATAAAAGTGATTCTTCCTTCAGCAAAATCAGGCATATTAACTGGAATTATACTTGCAATGGGCAGAGTTAGTGGAGAAACAGCAGCTGTATATTTAACAGTTGGAATGGTTCCAAGAATAGCAAAAAGTTTTTTAGAATCTGGTAGAACTTTATCTGTGCATATGTATTTATTAGCAAAAGAAGGAATTTCTTTTGAAGAAGCATATGCAACTGCGACAGTGCTTTTATTAATAACTTTGATATTAAATCAGATGGTAAAAGTGGTATCTAGAAATGAGATGAATTGAGGTGAGTTATGGAAAATAAAAATGTTTTAAAAATCAATAATTTAAATTTATTTTATGGAGATTTTCAAGCGTTAAAGGGTATAAATATAGAAATAGAGAAAAATCAAGTTACAGCATTAATCGGACCTTCTGGATGTGGCAAATCAACTTTTTTAAGAACCTTAAACCGTATGAATGATTTGATTGATAATGTTAAAATTAATGGAAATGTTATTTTAGATGAAATTGATATTTATAAAGATATTAATTTATTAGATTTACGAAAAAGAGTAGGTATGGTTTTTCAAAAGCCAAATCCATTTCCAATGAGTATATATGAAAATGTTGCATATGGTCCGAAAGCACATGGGATAAAAAATAAAGCAACTCTTTATAAAATAGTAGAAGAAAATTTAAAAAAAGCAGCTCTTTGGGATGAAGTGAAAGATAGATTAGATAAAAGCGCATTAGGTTTATCGGGTGGACAACAACAAAGACTTTGTATTGCAAGGGCATTAGCTGTAGAACCTGAAGTTATACTTATGGACGAGCCTACGGCATCACTTGATCCTATTGCAACATTGAAAATTGAAGAGTTAATAAATGAACTTAAAAAAAAGTATTCAATTATTATAGTTACTCATTCAATGCAACAAGCTGGTAGAATTTCTGATAAGACAGCATTCTTTTTAATGGGAGAAATAATAGAGTATTCTAAAACATCAAAATTATTTTCAAATCCTAAAGAAAAGAAAACTGAAGATTATATTACAGGAAAATTTGGTTAGGAGGAATTATATGAGAGATTTATTAAATGATAAACTTGGTGAAGTTCATGAGTTATTACTTGTTATGAGTGCTTTAGTAGAAGAAAATATTCATCTAGCAATAAAAGCTTTATTAAATAAAGATTTTGAGTTAGCTGATAGAGTAATTAAAAATGACGAACTAATTGATTCGTATGAAGAAAAGATTGAAGATTTATGTATTGAATTAATAGCAACTCAAAACCCTTTAGGAAGTGATTTAAGAAAAATTTTTAGTATACAAAAAATTATTTCTGATCTTGAAAGAATTGGAGATCATTCCGAAAACATTGCAATAATTGTAAAAGCAATTGGAGAAGAAGATTTAATTAAACCGTTAATAGATATCCCTAAAATGGCAGATATTGCTATGGATATGCTTCATAGTAGTATTAATGCATATATTGATGGGAATGTTGAATTAGTTATTAAAACAATAAAAAAAGATGATAAAGTAGATTTATTATATGAAGAAATATATGGTGAACTGATAGAGCTTTTTAATGATAATAAAAAATATAAAAATCAAATTCTTTCACTTTTATTAATAGGTATGAATTTAGAAAGAATTGCTGATCATGCAACAAATATTTGTGAGAGAGTATATTATATTGTTAAGGGTGAACGAATCATGTTTTAACAATCTATATTTGTGAATTTTCGCTTTCAAATTAGCATTGTAGTAATCTTACCCAAGAATATAATACTTGGGTAAGAAGGTGTTTAAGAGTGATGCAAATGGAAATGAGGCACGATTTTGTAAGTAAAGAAAATAGGAAAAATATCCTATTTTCCAAAAAGTTCGATATAGTTATCTTTAGTAATAGGTTGATTATAAATTAAATATCCTGGATCTATATATTTATTATGAAAAGAAATAGCAAAATGTAAATGAGGTCCTGTTGATCTACCGGTTGTGCCAACGGTACCAATATATTCTCCTTGCTTAACAAATTGATCGGTTTTTACAAATACTTCATCAAGATGTTGATAGAAACTAAATAATCCTTGACCATGATCAATAATTATTGTATTTCCAGTTAAATCGAGGTTTTTAGATAAAGTAACATAACCGCTATTTGTGGCTTTAATTTTTGTACCTTTTTCAACTGCAATATCAATACCTGAATGAGAATAAGAAGTAACTCGATCGTTAATATATCTATATTCTCCAAATTCAGTGGTTACTTTTCCTTTTACAGGAAGAATAAAATTTTCGCTATAATTTCTATTTTCATCTACTATATCTCTAGCCGGATAGAAGTATTTATAATATTGTTCATATGCAGAATTATTGCTAGTAGTATCCATAATTGATTTTTTAACATATAAATTTTGAATTCTAAAGTTTCTTTTATTAACTTTAATTTTAATATTTTCAGAATATTTATCTTTAACACCATACTTAAGAGTATATTCTTTTGGAATTACTCTTGAACTAATTGGCAAGTAACCAATATAAAATGAATTTTCCTTAAAAAACCTAAATTTATCAAAAAAAGAATTTTCAATAAATAATATCTCATCATCATTAACATTATAAGCTTTAATGGTTATAAAATCACCTTGTGATAGTTCTGTCTTATTAAAATCAAATTCAACTGGATTATCAACTGTGATTTTATATGATTTTGACATAGTCCCATAATTTTCGTTATCCCAATTAACATAAAAATTATAAATATAATCGCCATCATTATTAGGAATGTAAATTGAATTTAAATTAACTAGATCATCAAAATATATATTATTCTCTAAATCTGAAACTGTTAATTTAATATTATTCTCTTTGCATTGAATACTTAATAGTGATTCTTTGTTTATTGTTGTTTTTTTAATGTTTTCAACTATTTTTGAAGTATTATTTTTATATTCTAAACCGTCTACTTTTTTATAAATCAAATTAACATTTGTTTCCATTGCTTCAATAACATTTCTTTCGCATTCAAAATCAAAGCTAGGACAACTTTTATCATAGTTGAAATCAAAAGCCTTATGAAGCAATAAATACTTTGAAAGCTTATTATCAAGAGTATATAATTTTTTGTTTTTATAATAATTTATTGTATTATCTTTATTATTAATAAAAATATTGTAAGATAAGGTTTTGTTATTTTTTAATTTATATATTATTAACGCTGTTTTAGAATTTGATAAATTTTGATTTGAAGTTTTTCTAGATTTATTGATAATATTTAGAAATATTTCATAATCATCAAAATGGATTTCGTTTTCAATATTATTTGCTATTATTGAAATATTTGAAATTTCGTTTTCTGAAAAATGATTAATATTGTAAAAAATAATGGTAGAACTAACAGAAAATAACAATATTAAAATAAATATAAATTTTTTCATTATAATACCTCCTTATAGCATTTTAACATATTTTATATTAATATTAAATGTTTAAAAATCTACTTTTGGGGTATATAGTCTTAGAGGTGATAAATATGAAGATTAATTCGTTTAGTAATCCAATTGTAAAGAATTACTCAAATAATCCAGCAAATATTTCTATTTCAGAAAAAATGAACGCTCAAGCGACAGGTTATGAAGTTGGTACAAAAAATTCAGAAGATGCAAAAAATTTACTTAATACTGCTGAAGGAACGTTGAATAATGTCGCAGATTCTCTTAATAGGATGAGAGAATTGGCTGTGAATGCTAAAAACGGAATTTTAACTGATGATGATAAAGTAATTATTCAGGATGAAATAAATTCGATTAAAAATGAAATTAATGATAGTTTGAAAAATACAGAATTTAACACTATTGAATTATTTAATGATTTTAGCGGGAATGTTCAGACAGGGCCAAATGCAAATCAAGGTCAAATTATGCATATAGAAAATACAAGTTTAAAAAATTTGGGATTGGAAAATTTCAATGTTATGAATGAATTTGATATTGAGGATATAGATCAAGCAATAGAACGAATAAATGAAACTAGAACTGAAATTGGAACTCAAACAAATGCTTTAGATCATACAATTAGAGAAAATAATGTTTCAAGGGAAAATATTCTTGCTTCTGAAAATAAATTAGGTGATGATTTTGAGAAAGAAATTATGGAATTAAAAAAGAATCAAATAGTTGAAATGTATTCAATTCAGATGCAAATGGAAAGAATGAATAATGATCAAAAGAATAATATGGGAATTCTAGATACTTTAGTTTAAAAATGAGTTTAAAAAAAGCTCATTTTTTTATGCTCATTTTTTTATATCAAAATAATTTGACAAGTTTATTGATTTGTGATATCATGATAAGGTTGTGAAATAAATGAAAAAAAGAGAGGATGTTTAATGAAAAATATTATGTTTAAGGATTTGCCAATATCTGAAGAGATATTAAATGCCACTATGGATATGGGGTTTGAAAATGCGACAGAAGTACAAGTGAAAACTATACCATTATTAATGGAGGGTCACGATGTCGTTGCTCAATCACAGACTGGGACGGGGAAAACTGCTTCTTTCGGAATACCATTAATTGATAAGGTTGATAGTGTTCCAGGCGTACAAGGTTTAGTTGTTTGTCCAACAAGAGAATTGGCGCTACAAGTTGTAGGAGAATTAAAATCAATTTCAAAATATAAAAAAAATATAAAAGTAGTTGCTGTATACGGAGGCGCACCTGTTACAAAACAAATTACAAATATTAAAAAGGGTGCAAATATTGTTGTAGGAACACCTGGTAGAATGATTGATTTAATTAATAGAGGAGCTTTAAAATTAGGTGGAATAAAAATGGTTTGCCTTGATGAAGCTGATGAGATGTTAAACATGGGATTCATTGAAGATATTGAAAAAATATTGGAAAGTACTCCTGATGAAAGACAAACGATTCTATTTTCTGCTACTATGCCTACAAGAATTAAGAGAACAGCTGAAAAATATCAAAATAACCCTAAATCAGTTAAAATTAATAGAAAAAATTTAACTGTTGATAAAATAAATGAATATGCAATGAGAGTTAAGAAAGGTCAAAAAACGGAAGTTCTTAATAGACTTATTGAAATAGAAAATCCAAAACAATCTTTAATATTCTGTAATACTAAAAGAATGGTTGATACTTTAGTATTGGATTTACAAAAAGAAGGGCACAAAGTTGATTTCTTGCACGGTGATTTAAAACAATCTCAAAGAGATAATGTTATGAATAAATTCAGAAATGGTACAATTAAGCATTTAATTGCTACTGATGTTGCCGCAAGAGGTATTGATGTTAATGATATTGAAATTGTATTTAATTATGATTTACCACAAAACCAGGAATATTATGTTCATCGTATTGGTAGAACTGGTAGAGCAGGTAGAAAAGGAAAGTCAGTTACTTTTTATTATAACAGAGAATTAAGAGATTTAAAAAATATCGAAAGATATACAAAATCTGTAATGAAAGAAATGAAAATGCCATCTGTGAATGATCTTAACAAAGCTAAATCAAACAGATTATATCACGAGATAAAACTTTTAATTGATGATAATAAGAATAAAGATAATGCTGATTTATATAATAAATTGTTAAATGATAATTATTCTGAGGAAGAAATTGCTTTAGCATTATTAAATAAGGTATTAAATGTAAAAAAAGCTGTTAAAAAAGAAAAAGTTAGTAAAGCGAATAGATTTGCAAATACAGGCGCAGAGCCAGGTATGGTTAGATTATTCTTAAATATTGGAAAAATAAATAGAATAAAAGTTGGAGACATTGTTGGTGCTGTTGCAGGAGAAGCAAATATTTCAGGAAAGTTGATTGGCTCAATTGATGTATTTAAAGCTTTCTCTTTTGTTGAAGTTCCAATTGATAAAGCTGTAGATGTAATTAATGCATTAAAAGGTATTAATATGAAGGGCGTTAAATTAAACGTTGAACCAGCTAATCCAAAATAAATAAAACATAAAAAAAGTGTAATTTCAATAGGAATTACACTTTTTTTATAAAGTTTTTCACATTATAATTTTATTAATTCTTCGGCAATTTGAATGGTATTTGTTGCAGCACCTTTTCGTATATTGTCAGCTACAACCCATATGTTTAAACCATTTTCCAAACTAAAATCCCTTCTTACTCTACCAACATAAACTTCGTCAGTACCTTCTGCTTCAGATGCAAGAGGGTATACATTATTTAAAACATCATCTTTTAAGATTATGCCTTTAGCAGATTTATACAGATTTTTGATATCTTCTATTTTGAAAGGTTTTTTAGTTTCAATATTTATTGATTCACTATGAGCATAATAAACTGGTACTCTAACTGCAGTTGCAGTGATTCTAAGTGAATCGTCATTTAGTATTTTTCTTGTCTCATTTACCATTTTCATTTCCTCTTTAGTATATCCGTTTTCTTCAAATATATCAATATGAGGCAAACAATTATTTGCAATTGGATGTGGATAAGCTTTATTTTGAACATTACCTTTCAATCCCTCTTTAAGATCTGAAACACCTTTTACACCTGAACCTGAAACAGCTTGATAAGTGGAATATACGATTCTTTTAATACCATAGTTATCATATATTGGTTTTAATGCTACCATGGCTTGAATTGTAGAACAGTTTGGATTTGCTATAATTCCATTATGTTTAAGAATATCTTCTGGATTTACTTCTGGAACTACTAGAGGTATATCTTTATCCATTCTGAAAGCAGAAGAATTATCAACTACTATTACACCGTTTTTTGCAGCAATTGGAGAAAATTTTAAACTAATGTTTCCACCTGCTGAGAATAAAGCTATATCGATATCACCATCAAATGAATTTTCTGTTAATTCTTCAACTGTATATTCAATACCTTTACATTTTAATTTTGAACCAGCCGAGTTTTTTGATGCAAACAAATATAAATTGTTATATGGAAAATCTCTTTCTTCTAATACTTTTAAAAATGTTCTTCCAACCATACCTGTTGCTCCAACAACAGCTAAATTAATCTTTTTCATTTGATTTACCTCCTAATTAAGTTATAATAATTATAGTCTACTTTTAATATGTTTCTATACATAATATCATTTGAAATTATTTCAGTCAAATAATGAATCATATTAAATAAAAAAAGCTAATATTTGGAGGATAAATTGGATAATAAAAATTATAAATTATTGGATGTTAACATATTGTTTTTTATTTTAGGAATTGTTTTATTAACTTTTGGTGCATATGTACAATCAGCAAATTTTGATACTGGAATATTTATTACGGAATATATTATTGTTTTAATGCCAGTTGTTCTTTTTGGATTGTATAAACGAATTAATATTTTTAAAGCTTTAAGATTAAATAAAATTAAAACTAAAGTTGTTATAAAAATATTTTTTTTAAGTTTATTTCTTATTCCGATTATAGGATTCGGAAATGCAGTTATATCAACAATTCTTTCGTATTTTAATATGGTAATAATTTTTGATGTGCCAACAGCTAGTAATTCTTTTGAATTAATAAAATATACTTTTTTAATTGCAATATCAGCAGGAATATGTGAAGAAATATTTTTTAGAGGAATGATTCTAAATGCGTATGAATCAGCAACAAATAAAAAATTTGCTATAATTATGAGTGCGGTATTATTTGGAGTTTTTCATTTTAATATTCAAAATTTACTTGGACCTATATTACTTGGGATTATATTTGGTTATTTAGTAATTATTACAGATTCTATATATTCTTCAATAATAGCACATACGCTAAATAATGGAGTTGCTGTAATTGGTGGATATTTAACTAATATATATTTTCCAGAGATTTATGAACTTGAAAATTTAAATGCGTCAGTTAATGCAAAAGATATGCTTGTATCAACAATTTCGTTAAGTGTTATAGCAATTATATCTATAATAATTATTTTACTTTTTATTAAAAGTATTAAGAAAGATTGTTTTAAAGTTAAAGATAATATGAGTTTAAAAATAGATGATAAAATTTATTTTAATGTTAAAAAGAAAAAAAATGGACTAGTATTAATAAAGGAAAATTTAGATTTCAGAAATATGTCACAAGAAGAAATATACGACAATATGCTATTTCTAAGTAATGAGCGTTTGAATAATTCTTTGATTGTTGAAAATTACAAAATTAATAAGTTAAAGAATATTAATGATGAAATGCATAAATTTTTCCCTTTGATTTTAAGTGCAGTTGTATATATTTACTATATGATTGCAGTATGGAAAAGTTTTGGATTAATGTAAGGAGTAAAAATGGAGCAATATAGCACTTTTTCTGAAATATATGATTATTTAATGGATACGAAAGATTATGATTTGTGGACTGAAAATATAATTAAAATTTATAATAAATATGAAATTTCTCCTAGAAAAATACTTGAACTTGGTTGTGGAACTGGAAATATTACTACAAGACTTTATAAAAAAGGTTTTAGCATTATAGGTACTGATATTTCTAGAGAAATGTTGAAAGTTGCAAATGATAAAGCTCTTGAAGAAAATTTGAGGATAAGATTTCTTTTGCAAGATATGACTAATTTAACTTTTAATAAAAAAGTTGATTCTGTAATATCAATTTGCGATGGAATTAATTATATTACTGATATTGAAAAATTAAAAAAAACTGTTAATAACGTTTATGAAATATTGAATTATAATGGTTTATTTTTATTTGATATTTCTACTCTTTATAAACTGAAAAATGTTATTGGTAACAATATTTTTCATGAAAATTTTGAAGATTTTTCATACGTTTGGGATAATGAATTTAATATAGAAACAAGAATTTTAAAATTTGAATTAACATTATTTCTTCTAGATGAAGATAATACTTATGAGAGATTCATAGAAAACCATGTTCAAAGGGCACATACAGTAGAAGAAATTATAAGCGTTTTAGATGAAAAATTTGAAATATTGGATATTTTGAATGAAAGCTTAAATAAACCAGAAGAAAATGATGAAAGAATATATTTTGTAGCAAGAAAAAAAGGAGACAATAATGGGAAATAAATTTATAAAAGCTTTAAGTGAAAATAAAGAAGTTAGACTTTTTATGATTAATTCAACTGAAATGGTTGAGGAATCAAGAAAAATTTATGGATCTAGCCCGGTTTCTATTGCAGCATTAGGAAGAACTATAACTGCTGCATCTATACTTGGTAAAACTTTAAAAAATGAAATGGATAAATTAACATTAAGAATTAAAGGAAGTAATGAAATAGAATCAATAATAGCAGTTGCAAATTATGAAGGAACTGTTAAAGGGTATATATCAAATCCATTTGTTGAAACGAAAATCAATGAATATGGTAAGCTTGATGTAGGTGGTGCTGTAGGTAAAGATGGGAAGATATTTGTTATACGTGATTACGGTTTAAAGGACCCTTATGTTGGAAGTGCTGATTTAGTTTCAGGTGAAATTGCTGAAGATTTAGCTAATTATTTTATGTTTTCTGAGCAACAACCAACCGTTTTTTCTTTAGGTGTATTTGTTAATAGTGAAGGCATTGTTGAGGCAGCTGGGGGATTATTAATTCAAACATTACCTAATGTTTCAGAGAAGTCTTTAGTTTTAATTGAAGAAGCTATGAGCAAAATAAAACCTATTTCTACTCTTATAAAAGAGGAATATACCTTAGAGGATATTATTAATGAATATTTTGCTACACTAAATTTTGCGGTTACTGAAAATAGTGAAACTAAATTAGAATGCGATTGCTCAAGAGATAGAATGGAAAAAGCATTAATTAGTTTGGGTAAAGAAGAACTTTATGATATGATAAACAAAGATAAGGGAGCTGAATTACATTGTCACTTTTGCAATACATACTATAAATTCAATGAAGATGAACTTAAAAATTTAATTGAAAAATAGGAGAGTTTATGAATAAAGTATTAATTATAGAACAGGTTACTCCAATTATTAGAAGAATTAAAAAAGCTTGTAACGGATTAAATCTAGGATTTTTTGTTGCAAATTCAGAATATGAGGCTGTTAATTCTTTTATTGAAAATATTGAAGATATTCATGTAATAATTATTGATGTTAGCATGAATAATTTTGATGGGTTTAGAATATTGAAAAAAATAAGAAATGTCAGCAAAGATGTAAAAATAATTGTTTTAACCTCTTTAAATACGAGAAATTATTTTGCGAGTTGTTTGAAGATTGGAATTGATGATTATATTTTAAAACCTTTTGATGACAAATTTATTAAATCAAGAATAATGCTTGCAATGCCTAAGGATATTGAAAGAGGAGTTATTAAAACAATTCAAGATCCTCTTAAAATTTATTTTGATAAGTATTATTCTTTAACTTTGATGAATACAACTAAGTTTTTTATTTTAATAGGTTTATACTATAAAAATGATGAGAATGGTGAAATTCATATAATGAATAATGGAACTATAAATCAAGATGATTTTAAAGCTATTACTTCAGTATTTCCAGAAAAATCTATTTTTTCCACATATAAAACCCAATCTTTTATTGGTATGGTTCCGGATATTGATGATAATAGAATAAAGAATTTGACTACAAATATTAATAATATAATAAAAGAAAATAAAATTGATTTTTTTTATGAAAGTATAACTCTTCCAGAAAAGGGTAAAGAACATCAATTATATGATGATATTGTGCAAAAACTTGAAAGTAGAATAGTGAAGCAAATTAAATTATATTTTTCAAATGTTGAAGGTAGAATTGATTTTAACAAATGATTGACTTATTCAATATTTTACTTTAAAATTACAAACTAAAGGGGCAAACTTTTCGAAAGATAAGGACGCAAAGCTAAGGGCCTAAATTTATAACATGGTAGCCGGTTGCAATTAAAAGCCCTTTATAAATTATAGGAGGGCAAATGAAAAGAGTATTAGTAGTTGATGATGCAATGTTTATGCGTAGAATAATAACCGACACATTAAAAAAAGATAATTATAATGTGGTAGGTGAAGCTTCGAATGGAGTTCAAGCAGTAGAACTTTATAAAGAATTAAATCCAAATATAGTGTTGATGGACATTACTATGCCTGAAATGGATGGAATTGAGGCTGTAAGAAATATTATAGAATATGATAAAAATGCAAATATTATTATGTGTACTGCTATGGGTCAGGATTCTATGGTTAAAGAATCAGTTATTGCAGGAGCAAAAGATTTTATTGTAAAGCCATTCAAAACTGAAGATATACTTAATAAAGTCTCAAAATTTACTTAATTCAAAAAATATGTTTTAATTTTATATTTTCGGGTATCTAGGTACTCGGGATATAAAGAGGAGGCGCACAATGATAAAAGCATATTATGATAATATGTTAATAGGTCTTACTAGTAATTTTGTTATAAAAGATGGAAAATATTTTTTCCCTAGAAGTAAAGTGAATTTTAGTTTATTAAAGAAAAGTGATACTCATATAAATTTACCTCATTTTGGAACTGCTTTTTTCTATAATCTAGAAACAGAAAGAATTCATGAAAAAGATATTGCTTGGTATTATCCAAAAACAGATGAAAGCGTAAAAGAACTTGAAAATTATATTACTTTTAATCAAAAAATACAATTGATAGAAAGTTAGAGGGAGGAATAATGATAAGAATTATAGCAGACTCTACATGTGATCTGTCAGATGAAATTATTAGCAAATATAATATTGGAATTGCATCTTTAACAATCAATATTGCTGGGAAAGAATATAGAGATAGAGTTGATATTCAACCAGACGAATTCTATTCTATGATGGAAAATTTTGAAAAAGAACCTACTACTTCAATGCCTGGTCCTTTTGAATATATTAATTTATTTAAAGAAAGTAAAAATATGGGTGCTACTCAAATATTATGCATTTGTATGTCAAGTGGTACTAGTGGATCATATCAATCAGCTGTTATAGCTAAAAACCAATATTTAGAAGATTATGATGAACTTGATATATATGTTGTTGATTCAAAGTCAATGAGTCATGGATCAGGATATTTAATTATGAAAAGTGCAATGTTACTTGAAAATGGAGCTTCTTTTAACGAATTAATTGCTTTTAATGAAGCCTATAAAACAAATATAAAACATTTTTTAGCAGTAGATGATTTAAATCACCTTCTTAAAAGTGGTAGACTTTCAAATGTAAGTGCAATACTTGGAAAACTTTTAAAATTGAAGCCGATAATGTCAATGAGAAAAGGTAAAGGTGCTATTGTTGGAAAAGAAAGAGGAAAGAAAAGAGTTTTAAATCATTATGTAAGAGAGTATATAAAACGCGTTGATGATAGTATTAATAATTTTATTATTATTGGATATACATCGGATATAATTATTGCAAATAATTTGAAAAAATTATTTCTAGAAAAAACATCTTTTACTGGTGATATATATATTATGCAAATGGGCGTTTCAGTTGGAACTCATGTTGGTCTTGGAGCAGTATCTATGTATTTTATTGAGAAACAACATATAAAAGATGGTTTGATGAAAAGTGAAATTGAGAAAGCAGTTTATAATAAAGATAAATTCATTGAAAAATTTAAAAATAATTAATATTGAAAAAGCTTCTGATTGAAGCTTTTTTTATTGTAGACTTTAGTCAGTTGAGTTCGCGAAGCGTGCGAAACATAAAACCACCCGCTATGCGTGTGCGGAAAGGAAAATTATACAAAAAAATCACCACTTGATATACTAGTAGTGTTCAGGCTACAAAAGTATATCAGAGGAAGGTGATTTAATGGCAAATAAGTCATATAGTTTAGCACATAC